>NZ_JAOEDV010000055.1:0-30045 GCF_029837545.1 Stenotrophomonas sp. GD04024
TTTCGCGACCAACCGACCCGCCACGAGGGGCTCAGCCGTTGGCCGAAATCCTCACAGTTCCGAACGAATCCGCTCGCGCAGCGCCTGCAGATCCTTGGCAAACGCATCGATACCGGTCGCCAGCTTCTCGGTCGCCATCGGATCGGCGGCCAGGTCGGCGGCGAACTTCGCTGCGTCGATCGGGGTCACCGCTGCGCCGTCGGCGGCACCGGCCACCAGCTTGCGCGGCAGCTCGCCATGGTCGGCGTCCAGCTTCTCCAGCAGGTCCGGCGAAATGGTCAGGCGGTCGCAGCCGGCCAGCGCTTCGATCTGCGCGGTCGAACGGAACGAGGCGCCCATCACCACCGTCGGCGAACTGCGGCGCTTGAACTCGGCATACACGCCGCGCACGAACTTCACGCCCGGGTCTTCGTCGATGCTGGCCGGGGTCTGGCCATTGGCCACGTACCAGTCCAGGATGCGGCCGACGAACGGCGAGATCAGGAACGCGCCGGCTTCGCTGCAGGCCAGCGCCTGGGTCGGGTTGAAGATCAGGGTCAGGTTGCAGTCGATGCCCTCGGCCTGCAGGATGCGCGCGGCTTCCACGCCTTCCCAGGTCGCAGCGATCTTGATCAGGATCTTCTCGCGCGGCACGCCGGCATCGGCGTACATCTGGATGAACTGGCGGGCCTTGGCCACGGTCGCGGTGGTGTCGTGGGCCTGGTCGGCGTCCACTTCAGTGGACACGCGGCCCGGCACCAGCGTGCTCAGCAACGCACCGACGCCGATGGTCAGGCGGTCGGCCACGGCGTGCACCACGGCTTCGCGGTCACCGCTCTGCTGGCGGCCCCAGGCCAGTTCGCGTTCGATCAGTTCGGCGTAGACCGGCAGGTCCAGCGCCTTCTTCACCAGGGTCGGGTTGGTGGTGCAATCCACCGGCTGCAGGCGCTTGATCGCGTCGTAGTCACCGGTATCGGCAACGACCACGGACAGTTCGCGCAGCTGGGACAGTTTGGACGGGGTACTCATTACGGCTCCTGGTGCAGGGGGATCGAATCGCGCGCGGTGCGCAGCGGTAATCAGGGGCGGTCGTTGTGGACCGCGGTCACGCGCAGGCGCAGCTTGCGGCCGCCGGGCGCATTCCAGTCGATGCTCTGGCCGATGGCCAGGCCGAGCAGGGCACTGCCGACCGGGGCCAGCACGGAAACCTTGCCTTCATCGACGTTGGCTTCGCGGGGGAAGACCAGGGTCAGGACGTGTTTTTCGCCCGACACTTCATCTTCGCACTCCACGCGCGAATGCATCATGACGATGCCTTCGGGAATCTGGTCCGGCGCCAGCACGGTGGCCCGGTTGAGTTCTTCAGCAAGCGCGAGCGCGGCAGGCGTCTGGCTCAGCGCAGGGGAGTCGAGCATGGCCTCCAGGCGGTCCATGTCGAAGGTGGAAACAGTGATCGACGGCGGCAGGCCGCTGGCGGTGTTCATGGTGAAGCTCCTTGGTTGAAAACCATGCAAAAGGCGGCACCCGCTGGCGCCGCCTGTCTGTATTGTGGGGACAAATGCGACCGGAATCGACTCCTGCCGATTCCGGGCCGAGGCTGTGGGGGCTCAGCCGTTCAGCGCGGGGCCGGGCAGGGCATTGGCGTCGTCGCCGACGGCATTCACCGCGTCGAGCGTGAACAGTGCATGCGGCAGCCGCTTGAACTGGTCGGCCAGCTCCATCAGGAAGCCATTCATGGCCGAGCTGCGGCGCCAGATCATGGCGATGCGGCGGCTCGGACGACCTTCGCCGGTGAAGTCGAGCAGGCGGATGTTGTTCGAGCGCGGCACCGGCGGCTGCACCGACAGGCTGGGAAGCAGGGTAATGCCGACGTCGGCGGCGACCATCTGCCGCAGGGTTTCCAGGCTGGTGGCGCGGAACTCGGACTTCTCGTTGGCGCCGAACAGGCGGCACACTTCCAGCGCCTGGTCGCGCAGGCAATGGCCGTCTTCCAGCAGCAGCAGCTTCTGCGTGGCCAGCTCCTGCACGTCCAGGTGTTCGCGGCGGGCCAGCGGATGGCGCCCGGACACGGCCAGCAGGAACGGCTCCTCGAACAGGAACTCGGCATGCAGCTGGTCGTCGATCACCGGCAGCGCCAGCAGCGCGGCATCGAGCTTGCCTTCGCGAAGGCGGTCCAGCAGCACGTCGCTCTTTTCCTCGACCAGCAGCAACTCCAGTTCCGGGAAGCGTTCGCGGATGCGCGGGATCACATGCGGCAGCAGGTACGGGCCCAGAGTCGGGAAGATCCCCAGGCGCACCGTACCGGCTTCCGGATCGCGGCTGCGTCGCGCCGCTTCCTTCAGTTGCTCCACTTCGGACACGATCACCCGTGCCCGCGCGGCGGCTTCCTGCCCGGCCGGGGTCAGCATCACCTTGCGCGGCGCGCGTTCCACCAGCGGCAGGCCCAGCTCTTCTTCCAGCTTGCGGATCTGCGTCGACAGCGTGGGCTGGCTGACGAAGCAGGAGGCGGCAGCCCGGCCGAAATGCTTGTGGTCGGCCAGGGCTACCAGGTACTTCAGATCACGTAGGTTCATCCTTACACCCCAGGGGTAACGGACCGGCTGACGGCATGGTTACCCGACAGGCAGACAATGTTCCCGGTGATCTGGGAACGGTGGATCAGGCCGCTTCAGCAACGGCACCGCTGCTGTTGCTGACCGACGAGCGGATCAGGTGGTCGAACGCGCTCAGTGCGGCGGTCGAGCCAGCGCCCATGGCGATGATGATCTGCTTGTAGGGTACCGTGGTGCAATCGCCTGCGGCGAACACGCCCGGCAGGTTGGTTTGGCCACGGTCATCGATGACGATCTCGCCGCGCGGCGAAAGTGCCACGGTGTCCTTCAGCCACTCGGTGTTGGGCAGCAGGCCGATCTGCACGAAGATGCCTTCCAGCTCGACGCGGTGGGCATCGCCGCCGACGCGGTCCTTGTAGACCAGGCCGGTGACCCGGCTGCCGTCGCCCAGCACTTCGGTGGTCTGCGCGCTGGTCAGCACGGTCACGTTGCCCAGGCTGCGCAGCTTCTTCTGCAGCACTTCATCGGCGCGCAGGCTGGAATCGAATTCCAGCAGGGTTACATGCGACACGATGCCGGCCAGATCGATGGCCGCCTCGACGCCGGAGTTGCCGCCGCCGATCACCGCCACGCGCTTGCCCTTGAACAACGGGCCATCGCAATGCGGGCAGTAGGCCACGCCCTTGTTGCGGTACTGGTCTTCGCCCGGCACGTTCATCTGCCGCCAGCGCGCGCCGGTGGACAGGATCACCGAACGCGACTTCAGCACCGCGCCGTTCTCCAGCTGCACCTGCACCAGGCCGTCTTCGCCGGCCGGCACCAGAGCGCTGGCACGCTGCAGGTTCATGATGTCCACGTCGTACTCGCGCACGTGCTGTTCCAGCGCCGTGGCCAGCTTCGGGCCTTCGGTCTCCTTCACCGAGATGAAGTTCTCGATCGCCATGGTGTCCAGCACCTGGCCACCGAAACGCTCGGCGGCGATACCGGTGCGGATGCCCTTGCGCGCGGCGTAGATCGCCGCAGCGGCACCCGCCGGGCCACCGCCGACCACCAGCACGTCGAAGGCATCCTTGGCGGCGATCTTCTCGGCATCGCGCTTGCTGGCATTGGTGTCCAGCTTGGCGACGATCTGCTCCAGGGTCATGCGGCCCTGGTCGAACACTTCACCGTTGAGGTACACCGTCGGTACCGACATGATCTCGCGCTTCTCGACTTCGTCCTGGAACAGGGCGCCATCGATGGCCACGTGCTGGATGCGCGGGTTGAGCACGGCGGCCAGGTTCAGCGCCTGCACCACGTCCGGGCAGTTCTGGCAGGACAGCGAGAAGTAGGTTTCGAACTTGAAGTCGCCCTCCAGGTTCTGCACCTGCTCGATCAGCTCGGCGGTGGCCTTGGACGGGTGGCCGCCGACCTGCAGCAGCGCCAGCACCAGCGAGGTGAACTCGTGGCCCATCGGCAGGCCGGCGAAGGTCAGGTGGATGTCCTGGCCCGGGGTGCCCAGGTCGAAGGACGGCACGCGGCCCTGGCCGTCGCGCAGCACCTGCAGCGAGATCTTGTCCGACAGGCTTTCCAGGGTCTGCAGCAGTTCCAGCATCTCCTGCGACTTGGCGCCGTCGTCGGCGTGCGCGGTGATCTGGATCGGGCGGGTCACGCGCTCCAGATAGGTCTTCAGCTGCGACTGCAGGTTGGCGTCCAACATCGGGTCATCTCCTGGCTTCAGGCAAACAGGGGGCGTGGCACCGCTGTAGAAGGTAGCGGACCAGCAGGGGGTAGGGGTGAACCCAAGACAGCGACCGTGGAAGGGGCTGGCTGGCCAAGGCGGGCGAGCGTTGGCTGTCTTGGGTTCACCCCCACGCCGGCGGGGGGACCGGCACGGGGATGAAGGGCGCGCCGTGGCGTGGGGCCACGGCAGGCCGGTACTGCCTTAGATCTTGCCGACCAGGTCCAGCGACGGGGTCAGGGTCTTCTCGCCTTCCTTCCACTTGGCCGGGCACACCTGGTTCGGGTTGGCGGCGGTGAACTGGGCAGCCTTCAGCTTGCGCAGGGTCTCGGAGACGTCACGGGCGATCTCGTTGGAGTGGATCTCCAGGGTCTTGATCACGCCTTCCGGGTTGATGATGAAGGTGCCGCGCAGGGCCAGGCCTTCTTCCGGAATGTGCACGCCGAAGGCGTTGGTCAGCTGGTGGGTCGGGTCGCCGACCAGCGGGAACTGGGCCTTGCCGACGGCCGGCGAGGTTTCGTGCCACACCTTGTGCGAGAAGTGGGTGTCGGTGGTGACGATGTAGACCTCGGCGCCGGCCTTCTTGAACTCGGCGTAATGGTCAGCGGCGTCTTCGATCTCGGTCGGGCAGTTGAAGGTGAAGGCGGCCGGCATGAAGATCAGGACCGACCACTGGCCCTTCAGGGTGCTGTCGGAAACCTTGATGAACTCGCCATTCAGGTAAGCATTGGCTTCGAACGGCTGGATCTGGGTGTTGATCAGGGACATCGTTATTCCTCTGGGTGAAGGGGAGTGGGTGAATCGACAGGAGCTAGGTTACCGACTCGCTGGCGATAAGAACAATCCATTGATTGCATCTATTTGATAGATGGAATCTATCATAATGCACTGAGCAGGCACTGAATCCGGCTGCCTCCATCCTGCAACTGCCTGTGTGAGAAGGAAAATCTTCCCTCGAGGGTGAAGACGGCCGATAGCCCTTCCTTATCCCGTCCGCCAGAACCTGAACGGATTCCCGCCTTTTGTAGCGTCGAGCCTGCTCGACCATGGGCAGGGAGCAGTCGAGCAAGCTCGACTCTACAATTGCGGCATGTCCGTCAAAACCGAACCCTCCCTGCGCCAGGTCGTGGCCGAGGCCAGTGCCCGCCTGGGCGGCATCGAGGCCCGCCACGAGGCCGAACTGCTGCTGCTGCACGTGCTGGAGCGCCCGCGCAGCTGGCTGTTCGCACACGCTACCGACCCGCTGCCCGCCGCTGAACTCGCCACCTTCGAAACGCTGCTGGCGCGTCGCGTGGCCGGCGATCCTGTGGCCTACCTGACCGGTCGCCGCGGTTTCTGGACGCTGGACCTGGAGGTCGACCCGGCCACGCTGATTCCGCGCCCGGAAACCGAACTGCTGGTGGAACTGGCACTGGATCGCCTTCCACTGGGCCGCCCGCTGCAGCTGGCCGACCTCGGTACCGGCAGCGGCGCGATCGCGCTGGCGCTGGCCAGCGAACGGCCGCAGGCGCAGGTACTGGCCACCGATGCCAGCGTGGGTGCGCTGGCCGTAGCCACGCGCAACGCCGCGCGCCATGAACTGCACAACGTGCGCTTCGCAGAGGGCGGGCATGACTGGTACGCGCCGCTGCAGGGCGCGCGCTTCGACCTGATCGCCAGCAACCCGCCGTACATCGCCAGCGACGATCCGCATCTGCAGCAGGGCGACCTGCGCTTCGAACCGGCTACCGCGCTGGCCTCCGGCGTGGATGGCCTGGATGACATCCGCCGCATTGTCGACGGTGGCCAGGCGCACCTGCTGCCCGGGGGCTGGCTGCTGATCGAACATGGGTGGGACCAGGGCGAAGCGATCCGCGCGCTGTTCGAGGCGGCGCGTTTCGCCGACGTGCAGACCGTGCAGGACCTGGAGCAGCGCGACCGCATCACCCTCGGCCGGCGACCGGCCTAGAATGGGGGTTCTCCTGCCCCGGCAGGGCATCACCCTGGAGCTGCAAGCATGCGTACGCTGTACCCCGCCATCACCCCTTACGACGTCGGCACCCTGAAGGTCGACGACCGCCACACGCTGTACTTCGAACAGTGCGGCAACCCGGACGGCAAGCCGGTGGTGATGCTGCACGGTGGTCCGGGCGGCGGCTGCAGCGACAAGATGCGCCAGTTCCACGACCCGTCCAAGTACCGCATCATCCTGTTCGACCAGCGCGGCGCCGGCCGTTCCACCCCACACGCCGATCTGGTGGACAACACCACCTGGGACCTGGTTGCCGATATCGAAAAACTGCGCGAGCACCTGAAGGTCGATCGCTGGCAGGTGTTCGGTGGCAGCTGGGGCTCGACCCTGGCCCTGGCCTACGCCGAAACCCACCCGCAGCGTGTGACCGAACTGGTGCTGCGCGGCATCTTCATGCTGCGGCGCTGGGAGCTGGAATGGTTCTACCAGGAAGGCGCCAACCGCCTGTTCCCGGATGCGTGGGAGCATTACCTGAAGCCGATTCCGGCCGTCGAGCGCCACGACCTGATCTCGGCCTTCCACCGCCGCCTGACCAGCGACGACGAAACCACCCGCCTGGAAGCCGCCAAGGCGTGGGCGGTGTGGGAAGGCGCGACCAGCTTCCTGCATGTCGATGATGACTTCATCAACAGCCACGAAGACCCGCATTTCGCGCTGGCCTTCGCCCGCATCGAGAACCACTACTTCGTCAACGGCGGCTTCTTCGAGGTGGAAGACCAGCTGCTGCGCGACGCGCACCGCATCGCCGAGATTCCGGGCGTGATCGTGCACGGCCGCTACGACGTGGTCTGCCCGCTGGCCAATGCCTGGGACCTGACCAAGGTCTGGCCGAAGGCGAAGCTGGAAATCACCCCGGCCTCGGGCCACTCGGCGTTCGAAGCGGAGAATGTGGACGCGCTGGTGCGCGCCACCGATGGTTTTGCCTGATCGGTAGTGCCGGCCGCTGGCCGGCAACCCCGAAACGATTCGATCGACGTGGACGCCGGCCAGCGGCCGGCGCTACCACTCTCCGGCCAGCAGCGCGTCGGCCAGTACCTGCAGCTTTGGTGAGTGCTGGCGCGACGGCGGGTAGATCAACGACAACGCACGGCTGCGGCCTTCGAACGGCTGCAGCACGCGTTGCAGGCGACCATCGGCCAGCGCGTCGGCCACCGCGAAATCCATCACCTGCACGATGCCGATGCCGGCGATGGCCGCTTCCACCAGCGGATCACCGCTGTCGAACACCATCCGCGTCGGCGGGGTGAACTCACGCAGCTGCCCGTCCTGCAGGAACTGCCAGTCCACCAGGCGGCCGCTGCGCAGGTTGCGCACCGCCAGGCAGGCGTGATCCTGCAGCGCGGCCACATCGGCCGGCGAGCCGCAGCGCTCCAGGTACCGCGGGCTGGCCACGGTCACCCAGCGCAGCGGACGCAGGGGACGCGCGACGATGCGCTGGTCGGCGATGACGCCGGTGCGCAGCGCGGCATCGAACCCTTCTTCAACCAGGTCGACCAGGCGATCGCTGAGCACGGCTTCCACCTGCAACTGCGGATGCTGCTGCAGCAGCGGCGCCAGCAGCGGCACCAGCACCTTGCGCCCGAACATCGACGGTGCGCTGATCTTCAGCGTGCCCGAGGGTGTGCACGGGCGGTCGGCCAGTTGCCGCTCGGCGTCGTCGAGGCCGGCCAGCAGGGGCGAGACCTGATCGACGAACTGGCGGCCATCCGGGGTCAGTGCCACGTTGCGGGTGTTCCGCTGCAGCAGCTTCACCCCCAGCGTGGCTTCCAGCCGGCTGATCGCGCGCGACAGCCCGGACTGGCTCAGGCCGAGCTGGCCGGCAGCGACAGTGAAGCTGCGTGCCTCGGCCACCTGTACCAGCATGCGCACGGCATTGAGGTCCATCGGGGCTTCATTCATGCCGAAAATCATGACAGATATGGTGGATTGGGGGTTTATTGATTCGGCTGCATCAATGAGACTGCGCTCCCCCACCGCGCCAGACCACCGATGCCTCCCCTCAAATACCCGCGCTGGGCGCTGACCCTGCTGGCCACCGCCCAGCTGATCATCGCCCTGGACGCCACCATCATCTTCGTCGCCCTGCATGACATGGGCCGCGCGTTGCAGATCAACGCGCAGCAGCTGCAATGGGTGGTCAGTGCCTACACCGTGGCCTTCGGCGGCAGCCTGCTGCTGGGCGGGCGTGCCGCCGATCTGATCGGCCGTCGCCGCTTCTACCGGCTGGGCATGCTGCTGTTCGCGCTGGCCTCGCTGCTGGGTGCACTGGCGCCCAATGCCACGCTGTTGATCATCGCGCGCGCGGCGCAGGGCATCGGTGCTGCATTGTTGTTCCCGGCCACGTTGGCGCTGATTAACACGCTGTACGCGGAGGGCCCGGTGCGCAACCGCGCGCTGGCGATCTGGAGCATGGCCAGCGCGGTCGGGTTGGCGTTGGGCACGTTGCTGGGCGGGGTGCTGACCCAGGCGTTCGGCTGGCCGGCGGTGCTGGCGGTGATCGTGCCGTTGGCAACTGCGTGTGCGGTCGCGGCCGGCGCGTGGCTGCCGGCCGATGGCCCACGGGTGCAGGGCCGTTCATTCGACCTGGCCGGTTGCCTCACCGTCACCGCCGGCGGCAGCCTGCTGGTCACCACCCTGGTGCAAGGGCCGGAGTGGGGCTGGACGGCGCCGGCCACGCTCATCTGCCTGCTGCTTTCAGCCGTACTGTTGACGGTGTTCGTACAGATCGAAAAGCGCAGCCGAGACCCGCTGATGCAGTTTTCGCTGTTGCGCCTGCCTGGCCTGCGCGCGGCACTCGGCCTGACCTTCGCCTTCATGAGCAGCTATGGCGTGCAGTACTACTTCCTGGCGCTGTATTTCCAGGACGGCTATGGCTGGAGCCCGCTGCAGGCCGGGATGGCCTTCCTGCTGCCGACACTGGTGTGCACCTTCGGCATCCGTATTGCCGAACGCATGCTGCGGCGCCGTTCGCCACGGCAGGTGCTGGCCTGGGGATTCGCCGCCGGTGCCATCGGCATCGCCGCGGTGGCGCTGGCGATGCCGCATGGCGCCGGTTATTGGCCGCTGCTGCCGGGCGTCGTGGTGCTCAGCGTTGGCCAGGGCATGAGCTGGACGGCGATGTGGATCGTGGCCGGGCAGGGAGTGCCGGGTCCGCAGCAAGGTGTCGCGTCAGGCATGGCGGCCACCGCCCAGCAGATCGGCGGCGCCCTGGGATTGGCGGTACTGGTGATGGTGGCCAACGCCGCGCGCGGCACGCAGGCAGCAACCAGTCCCGATGCCCTGCAGGGCATGGTCAATGCACAGTACGGCGCCGCGCTGTTCGCCGCGCTTGGCGTGGTGATCGCGCTGGGCCTGCGCCCGGCGGCGGTAGCGGTCGTGCCGGCCGCTGGCCGGCAAACACATTGATCCAACTGTCCTGAGGTTGCCGGCCAGCGGCCGGCACTACCCGCCGTCGGGTAGATCCACGCCATGCGTGGATGGGGTCATGCCAGGGCCAGCAACTGCAGCTGCAACGCGCTGAAGATCCGCGCCAGCCGCTCGGCCCATGCCTGCTGTCCGGCGGCATCGGCAATCAGGTCCTGGCGGATTTCCAGCTCCACATGCACCAGGCCGCGGCCTTCGCCATGCACCGGTACCGCGTAGTCGCTGGTGCTGCTCACCGAATACGGTTCGTTGTCACCCACCACCAGGTCGCCTTCGTCGCGCAGCGCCTGCAGCAGTGCATGCGCAAAACGCGTGTCCTGGTGGTACAGCACGCCGGCCTGCCACGGCCGCTGCATGTCGTTCATCACCGGAGTGAAGCTGTGCATCATCACCAGCAGGGTGGGGCGGCCGGCATCTCGGCGCGCGTCCAGTTCGGCGTCGATGCGCGCGTGGTACGGCGCGTGGATCGCATCGATGCGCTGCTGCCGCTGCGCTGTCGACAGCCCGACATTGGCTGGCACCACGGTGTGGTCGCTCACTTCCGGAATCAGCGTGGGCGAGGCCAGCGGACGGTTGCAGTCGATCAGCAGCCGCGAATAGGTCTGTTCGATCGCCCAGGCATCGAGCCGTTCGGCCAATGCGCGGGTGGTGCCGGCAATGCCGATGTCCCAGCCGATGTGGCGGTCCAGTTCGGCCTGCGGCAGGCCCAGGCCGGCGAGGGCACGCGGTACCTGCTGGCCGGCGTGGTCGGCCAGCAGCAGGAACGGCGAGGCGCCCCGCGGCTGGTGGATCGTGTAGAGCGCCGGGTCGTCAGCGCCCAGCAACGCCGGCAGCGCGTGCAGGTCGGCGTCAGCCACGCGCGCGCCCGTCCAGGTGGTGCTCGATCATCCACAGGCCGGCCCACAGCTTGGCATCCAGCTCGTAGCCTTCGCCCATTTTCTGCACCAGCCACGCTGCGGCCTGCGCGCGCGGAATCTCGTGCACGGTGATGTCCTCGCTGTCATCGCCGCCGCCTTCGCCGATCCGGCGCAGGCCGGTGGCGCGCACGAAGGCGATCTTCTCGCTGCTGGCACCGGAGGAGGTCGGGCCGATCATCAGCACTTCGGCGTGATCGGCGGTCCAGCCGGTTTCTTCTTCCAGCTCGCGCACGGCCGAGACTTCGATCGACTCGCCGGCATGGATGTCGCCGACCAGGCCGGCCGGCATCTCGATGGTGGATGCCTGCAGTGGCACGCGGAACTGTTCGACGAACAGCACCTTGTCCTCGGGGGTGACGGCGATGATGATCGCCGCCAGGCCACCGGCATGGGTACGTTCGCTGTATTCCCAGGTGCCGCGCACCAGCATGCGCTGGTACTTGCCTTCATAGACGACACGCGGGGCTTCGGTATTGCGCTGGCTCATGCGGGCTCGCTGTGGATGGGAAGAGGGTCGGCCACGCCGGCGGCATCGAACAGCCGGCGGCGGGTCATCGGGCCGAAGCGCAGGGTCTGGCACAGGCCACCGAGCAGCTCCGGGTCGGCCGCCTGGCGCAGCAGTCCGGGCTGGCTGCCTTCCAGCGGCGCATCCAGCGCGATGGTGGTCAGCTGGCGCCACAGCAGGGCGTGCTCGCGCTGCTCGCGCAGGCGCACCGCCATCTGCGCGGCGCCGCGCAGGCGCAGGAACGGCACTTCGTCCAGGCGTTCGTACAGCGCATCCATGCTGCCGAAGTGGGCCAGCAGCACGGCGGCGGACTTGCTGCCGACACCACTGACGCCGGGAATGTTGTCCACCGCATCGCCGCACAGCGCCAGGTAATCGGCGATCTGGTGCGCATGCACGCCATGCCGCGCCTTGACGCCGGCCACGTCCCAGCGCTGGTTGCGCGCGTAGTCCCACTGCTCGTCGTGATCGAGCAGCAGCTGCGACAGGTCCTTGTCGGCGGAAATGATCACGCCACGATGGCTGTGCCGGTGCTGGTGCAGGGCACTGCCGATCAGGTCATCGGCCTCGTAGTCATGATGGGCCAGCACCACCAGGCCCAGCGCGGCGCACAGTGCCTTGCAGTGCACGAACTGGCGCTTGAGTGCTTCCGGCGCCGGGTCGCGGTTGGCCTTGTAGGCCGCGTACAGGCGGTGGCGGAAGCCGCTGTCCAGCGCTTCGTCGAAGGCGATGGCGATGTGCCGCGGGCGCTCGCGCTCAAGCAGGTCCAGCAGGAAGCGGGCAAAGCCGTGCACGGCGTTGGTCGGCCAGCCCTGTGCATCCTGGAACTGGTCCGGCAACGAATGCCAGGCGCGGAACACGTAGATGCTGGCATCAACCAGGTACAGCGAGGGCGCCGGTGCCGGCAGGGTCATGCCGGCGGCGTCCAGTCGCGCAGCAGCGCCGCAGGGTCGGGGCGCTCGCGCTCGGGAACCTCGGCCTTCGGCGTACCGATGTGGATGAAACCCGCGATGCTTTCGCCCGCGGCCAGGCCCAGGTGGGCCTGCACGGCGGGGTCGAACGCCATCCACGCGGTCAGCCACTGGGCGCCGAAGCCCAGCGCCTGTGCCGCCTGCAGCAGGGCGAAGCAGACGCAGCCGGCGGTCATCAGCTGCTCCTGCTCGGGCACCTTCGGGTCCGGGCGCGGGCTGGCCACCACCACGATCACCAGCGGCGCGTGGCTGAAGCGCTGGCGGTCCTTCTCGAATACCGCCTCGCCGGCATGCGGGTCGCGCTGGCGGCTGCGTTCGACCAGGAAGTCGCCCAGAGTGTGACGTGCATCGCCGGCGATCTTCAGGAAGCGGAACGGCACGCGCTTGCCGTGGTCGGGCACGCGCACCGCCGAAGCCAGCATCCGCTGCAGGGTGGCCGGGTCCGGTCCGGGCTCGCCGAGCTGCCGCGAGGGCACTGAGCGGCGGGCATCCAGGGCAAGCAGGGCGGCGGGGTCGGGCATGGAGTCTGAACCGGTCATCACGGGTGTTTGATTATAGTCGGGGTGGTCAACGACGCCGTTTGTGTCGCGTCCGGCCTTTGAATATCAAACTGTGATGAACGTCATGCCACTGGCGGGAAACGGACGGCCGCTTCCCCTCGCCTCGCAGGCCTTGCACGGCTTACGATATCTATCTTGCCGGGCCGCCGGTCATGAGGTTTGAAGTGAGGACTGTTTCACTGTCCGTGACGGGCTGGCCGGCCTACCATCGACGTACCGGTGCATGGGGTGTGCCGGCCGTCGCGATGTCCATGCTGTCTGTCGTACCAGAGAAGGTGGGGAGCCTTCCCGAATGATGAGCGTGCCCACACCGATGGGATCGCCGGGGCGTGACCCGGCCCAGCTCCAGCGTGCCCGGGACATGGTCCTGCCGGCGCTGTGCCAGGCCTTCGGGGCCGCACTGGCGCGGTTCGACGATGCCCTGTTCGACCGGGCCGGCAATGCCGGTTCGTCGCAGCTGCTGTTCCTGGATGCGATGCGTGAACTGCGCCGCCGCCGCGAGGATATCGCGGCCGCCTTTGCCGGCCATCTGCAGCGGGCCTGGGAGGCGCTGGCCAGCGGTGAACCGCTGTCGGCCGAAACGACCCTGTCCGGCCCGGCCGAGGACGGCTTGAGCCTGTTGGCGGAACATGTGCTGGAATCGCGGCTGGCGGTGCGCAACTTCGCCACCGTGCTGCTGCGTGACTTCAAACCGGTGCTGGCGCGGCTCGACCGCCGCCTGGGCCGGCTGATCGGTGGCAGTGAACTGGATGCCGATCACAACCCGATCAGTCCCGAGCATCTGGGTGTCGCCATCCACGAAGCTTTTGCCGGCTGTGAACTGGCCCCGGAAGTGCACCTGGTGCTGATCAAGCTGTGCGAGCGCGACCTGCGCGCACCGGTCGGCCGCATCTACGAGAAGCTTGACGAACAACTGGCTGCGGCCGGCGTGATGTCGCAGATGGGGGCGCCACGGCGTCCGCCGTCGGCTGCGCCCGACCCGCGCATGGCCTCGGCCCTGGACGACCTGGTGGAACAGCGCCAGGGCGCGGGCTTCGACGCTGAGTTCGGCGATGACGAACAGGCTGCTCCGGCCTGGGCGCAGCGCTTTGCCGCGCGCTGGTCCGAGCGGCGTGGCCACATGCAGCAGCACCTGCCGGGCGAAGACAGCGGTACTGGCGAGGCCTACGCCGGCCAGCAGGGCATGCTGCTGGAAGCGCTGCACGAACTGCTGCAGCAGACCCGCCATGTGCGCGAGGATGCAACGTCGGCCGCGCAGGTGGCGATCGGCCAGCAGCGCCCGCTCAGCCAGCGCGAGATGATGTCGGTGTTGTCGCTCCTGCAGGCCACCCCCAGTGCGACGCTGCGTGCAGCGATCGGCGAGGATGGTGAATCGCTGGCGCAGCGGTTGAAGAGTGAAGTGCTGTCCAGCGCCACCCGCCTCGGCGTCGACCCCGGCCAGACCCGGCTGGACCCGCAGGACGAAGATGCGATCGACCTGGTCGGCATGCTGTTCGACGTGATGCTGGACGAGCGCGAACTGGAAGGCCGCTCGCGCGAGCTGATCGGCCGCCTGGTGGTGCCGTTCGTCAAGGTCGCGATGCTCGACCGCCGCATGTTCGTGCAGAAGACCCACCCGGCCCGCAAGCTGCTCAATTCGCTGGCCGAGGCCTGCGAAGGCAACACCGGCGAGAGCCAGGCCGAGCGCATGCTGATGGCCAAGGTCGAGGAAATCATTGAGCGCCTGGTGGCCGAGTTCAACGAGAACCTGGCGATCTTCCTGACCCTGGAAGAAGAATTCCGCGAGTTCCTGGTGCAGCATCGCCGCCGTGTGGAAATCGCCGAGCGCCGTGCTGCCGAGACCCAGCGCGGCCAGGAAAAGCTGGAAATGGCCCGTACCCGTGCCGGCGCCGAGCTGGATCGCCGTATCGGTGACGCCACTTTGCCGCCGGCCATCGCCGAGTTCCTGCGCCAGCCGTGGCAGCACCACCTGACCTTGGCGCTGCTGCGCGAAGGCGAGGAGGGCGCGTCGGTGGCCGAGGCCCTGGGCCTGGGCGACGGCCTGCTGGAGGAAGTGGCCGAGGCCCGCCGCCAGATCGTCGGCAAGCCGTGGCTGCAGGCCTGGCAGCCGGCGCTGGCCAAGGTGTTCGCCAGTGTCGGCGTACATGGTGACGCGGCCACCGGCGCCATCGACGCCCTGCATGACACCCTGCAGGGCATTGCCGAGTCCCGGCCGGAGCTGCAGCGCGCGCTGCCGGAGCTGCCGCAGGTCGCACTGCCGGCACCGCCGGTGGCCGAGTCGCCGGCAGTGGAACTGGGGGGGCAGATCGATGCGGATGACTTCGACAATGCCGACGCCGATCGCTTCCGTCGCATGGAAATCGGCAACTGGCTGGACTTCGTCGACAAGGACGGCAAGGTCCAGGCCGGCAAGCTGTCCTGGGTCAGCCCGATCTCTTCGCGCCTGCTGTTCGTGAACCGCCGCGGTGTGCGCTTCTGCGTGGCCTCGCCGGAAGAGCTGGCGGTGATGGTGCGGCTGGGCCGCCTGCGTGCCCACGTTGATGATGGCGCCTTCGACAGCGCGATGCAGGGTGTGATCGATCGATTGGACCCGGGCAGCGCCACCCTGCATTGAGCAGGGCCGCCTGCTAGGATCGGGAAAACTCACCGATCAGCGGGGACCTGCATGGCCGTGGCGTTGCTGGGGATCAAGGAGACCGTGCCGGGCGAACGGCGCGTGGCGCTGACGCCGGAGACCGCGCGCAAGCTCGGTGCCCTGGGCATCACCGTCTGGTACGAAAGCGGTGCCGGCCTCGCGGCGGGTTTCACCGATGCGGCCTATGACGATGCCGGTGCCCGTGCGTTCGATGCGCAGCGCTGGGGCGAGATCGACATCCTGCTGTGCGTGCAGGCACCGCCTGCGGGGGTGCTGGAAAAGCTCAAGCCGGGTGCCAGCGTGGTCGGGTTGCTGACCCCGGCCAGCGATCCGGCCCTGGCTGCACTCGCTGCCGAGGATCGTCTGCACCTGTTCCCGCTGCAGCAGCTGCCGCGCACCACCCGTGCGCAGGCGATGGACGTGCTCAGTTCGCAGGCCGGCATGGCCGGTTACAAGGCCGCGCTGATCGCCGCCGAGCGCGCGCCGCGCTTCTTCCCGATGCTGACCACCGCCGCCGGTACGGTGCGGCCGGCCAAGGTGCTGGTGATCGGTGCCGGCGTGGCCGGGTTGCAGGCGATTGCCACCGCGCGCCGGCTCGGCGCGCAGGTGGAGGGCTTCGACGTGCGCCCGGAAACCCGCGAGCAGATCCAGTCGCTGGGTGCGCGCTTCCTCGACCTGGGCGTGAGCGCGGCGGGTGAGGGCGGCTATGCGCGCGCGCTCACCGATGAGGAGCGCGCCGAACAGCAGCGCCGCCTGGCCGACCACCTGCGCGGCGTCGATGTGGTGATCTGCACGGCGGCAGTGCCGGGGCGCCCGGCACCGACGATCGTGACCGCCGCGATGGTAGACGGCATGGCCACCGGCAGCGTGATCGTGGACCTGGCGGCGGAGAGCGGCGGCAACTGCGCGCTGACCCAGCCGGGCCAGTGCATCGAGCATCAAGGGGTGACCATCGATGGCCCGCTGGGCCTGGCCAGTCGTGGTGCGACCCAGGCCAGCGAAATGTATGCGCGCAACCTGCTCAACTTCGTCGCGCTGTTCGTGCGCGAGGGCCAGCTCGGCTTCGATTGGGAAGACGAACTGCTGGCGAAGACGCGCTGGCAGTCGTGAATGACGTGGGGTCAGATCCCTTTGCCGCTGGCAAAGGGATCTGGCCCCCGCTATCCCGAAGGTTTACCGCGGCTTCGCCGGCGGCGGATTGTCGCGCACCCAGTCCTTGCGCTGCTCCGGCGTCATCTGCGACCAGCGCTCACGCAGGGCTTCGCGCTGCGCCGGTGGCATGTCGCGCATCTGCCCGAAGAGGGCGCGCGCCTGTTCGCGCTGTTCCGGGCTCATGTGCTCGAAGCGGCGCAGGCCACGACGGGCCTTGTCGCGCTCCTCCGGGCTCATCGACTGCCAGCGCTGGCCGTGAGAGAGCATGCGCTGGCGCTGGCCTGCATCGGCGCCGTTCCAGCGGTCGCGCAGCGGTGCCAGCAGGGATTCGCGCTGGGCTTCACTCAGCTGTTCCCACGCTGGCAGGGGCGTGGCCGGCAGGGGGGGCGCGGCAGGCGCGTGCGCGGCGCTCTGCGCCAGCGCCGGGACGGCCGGCAGCAGCGACAGGGTCAGCAACAGCGGCAGGATGTTCAATCGGGGCATGGTTTCACTCCATCGCCAGGTCGGTATCGCCCAGCCACAGGTACAGATCGGGATTTTCGTCGTACAGCGCGCTGTTGTCTTCCACCGAGGCCAGCACCGGAGCCGGCGCAGGGCCCGTCACGGGGCCGTGGCCGCTGAACTGCAGGCCGATACCCAGTGCCACCACCAGCGAACAGGCACTGGCCAGCCACCAGCGCCAGCGCCCGCGATGGGCCGCCGTGGCGCCGTGGCGGGCCAGGCGCAACCGGGCCAGCGTGGCCGGCGACAGCGCCTGCAGCGACTGCGCGTGCAGGCTGCGCAGGGTGTCATCGGAGGGCAGGGAGCGGTTCACGGGTGGGTCTCCAGGTAGTCCTGCAGCGCCTGCCGGGCGCGTGCCAGATGGGTTTTTACCGCGCCTTCGCTGCAGCCCATGGCGCGGGCGGTGGTGGCCCCGTCCAGGTCCTGCAGCACGCGCAGGGTGAAGGCCTCGCGCTGGCGCGCAGGCAGCGTGCGCAGTGCCTGCACCAGCTGCTGGTACTGCTGGCGCTGCTCATGCGCCTGCGCCGGGTCCGGGCCGGGGTCGGCCCAGTCGATGTCGCCCCCGTCGGCGTCCTGGTTGTCGCGCCAGAACGGCAGGCGGAAGCGGCGCCGGCGCTGCAGGTCGATCACGCGCCGGCGCAGGATGCTCCAGAACAGCGGCGCCCATTCGGTGGCCGGCTTGTCGGCATAGTCCAGCATGCGCATCAGCGCGTCCTGCACCGCGTCCATGGCGTCTTCGCGCTGGCGCAGGCCGGCCTCGGCGAAGCGGAACGCACGCGGGCCGACGCTGGCCAGGAACGCTTCCAGCGACGCCGGCACGGCATCGGTCTCGGCGCTCGGGGGGACGGGGCTGCTCACCAGCACAGGGTACGGTTCCTCGCTCGGGGTCACCATCGACAACGCGTGAGCGTCGCTTCGGTTGACGCGGGGTACGCGCCGGGTTCAGCCCGTGGTTATGATGGGCCGACGAAGACAGAGCGGGAGCGTTGCCAGTGAGTGACGGGTTCGTAGCGCTGTACATCTTCATGCTGGCCGCCATTGCCGGCCACGTGATCATTTCGCGGGTGCCGGTGATCCTGCACACCCCGCTGATGTCGGGTTCCAACTTCATCCACGGCATCGTGCTGATCGGTGCGATGGTGGTGCTGGGGCATGCGCAGACGCCGCTGGAAAAAGCGCTGGGCTTCCTCGCCGTGGTGCTTGGCGCCGGCAACGCCGCCGGCGGCTACGTGGTCACCGCGCGCATGCTGGAAATGTTCAAGCCGAGCGCGCCCAAGGGCGGCAAGGATCAGCCGAAGGAGCCGCAGGCTTGAACATCAGCACCGTCGAACTGCTCGACTGGCTGGTCAAGGCCAGCTACCTCGTCGCCGCTACGCTGTTCCTGCTGGGCCTGCAGCGCATGGCCTCGCCGCTGACCGCGCGCAGCGGCATCCGCTGGGCCGGGCTGGGCATGCTGCTGGCCACGGCGGCGACCTTCTTCCTGCCCGAACTGCACAACGTGCCGTTGATCCTGGTGGCGCTGCTGCTCGGCGCGGGGCTGGCCTGGTGGTCGGCCGGCAAGGTCGCCATCACCGACATGCCGCAGATGGTGGCGCTGTACAACGGCATGGGTGGCGGTTCGGCGGCGGCCATCGGCGCAGTGGAACTGCTGCGCTATGCCTTCCTGGCCCACCGTGACACCACGCACTGGAGCGAGCAGGCACTGGCCGATCTGGCCGCGCGCCAACCGTCGGGCACGGTGTTGCTGCTGGCGGTGGTCGGCGCGGCGATCGGCGCGGTGTCGCTGTCCGGCTCGGTGATCGCCTGGGCCAAGCTGGATGGCCGCCTCGACAAGCGGGTGACCTGGCCGGGCCAGCAGGTGATGAATCTGGTGGTGGCGCTGGCGGTGGTGGTCCTGGCGATCATCGCCGCCAGCACGCTCAGCACCTGGGCGATCGTCGCCTTCTTCGTGCTGGCGCTGGCGCTGGGCGTGTTGATGACGCTGCCGATCGGTGGCGCTGACATGCCGGTGGTGATCTCTCTGTACAACGCGTTCACTGGCCTGGCGGTGTCGTTCGAAGGCTATGTGCTGGGCAACGAGGCGCTGATCATCGCCGGCATGATGGTCGGTGCGGCGGGCATCCTGCTGACCCGGCTGATGGCCAAGGCAATGAACCGGCCGATCCGCAATGTGCTGTTCTCCAACTTCGGCGGTGGTGCCGGCGGTGAAGCACAGGCGATCTCCGGTTCGCAGAAGCCGATTGAAGCGGCCGACGTGGCGGCGATGATGGCCTTCGCCGAGCGCGTGGTGATCGTGCCCGGTTATGGCATGGCGGTCGCGCAGGCCCAGCACAAGATCTGGGAACTGGCGCAGCGGCTGGGCCAGCGCGGGGTGAAGGTGAAGTTCGCCATCCACCCGGTGGCCGGGCGCATGCCCGGGCACATGAACGTGCTGCTGGCCGAAGCGGGCGTGCCCTACGACCTGATCGCTGACATGGACGACATCAATCCCGAATTCGCCAACACCGACGTGGTGCTGGTGATCGGTGCCAACGACGTGGTCAATCCGGTCGCGCGTACCGACCCGGCCAGCCCGATCTACGGCATGCCGGTGCTGGACGTGGTCAACGCGCGCAACGTGGTGGTGATCAAGCGCGGCAAGGGTACCGGCTTTGCCGGCATCGAGAATGCGCTGTTCTACGCCGACAACACCCGCATGCTGTACGGCGATGGTGCCGAGGCCGCGGCATCACTGGTAAGTGAACTGAAGGCGCTCGACGGCGGGCATTGAAGGCCGGGGTCGGATCCGCGGGGACCGGTAGGTGCGGACCTTGGTCCGCACGTTTCCGCCGGCCAGCGGCCGGCACTACCCCCATCCACGCATGGTGGCTGCACTTGGAAGGTGCGGACCTTGGTCCGCACGCCTCTGCCGGCCAGCGGCCGGCACTACCGCATCCCACGGGTGGCGTGGATCTGCGCGCTCAGCGCGCCAGCCAGGCGCCGACGATCACGGCCACGGCCAGCCACAGCCATTCCATCGCGCCATTGGCCAGGGTGATCAGGGTCCAGGCCAGGTGCGGACCCATGCGCAGGCTGGCGTCCCACAGGCCCAGCCCGATCGAGCCGCCCATCCAGGCGCTGGCGATGGTCCAGTTGGCCACGGCGGCGACCAGCAGCGTGCCCAGCACGACCAGCGCGATGCGCAGGCGGCCCGGCCCCAGCGTGCCCATGCGCAGCATGAACACCAGTTCCAGTGCGGTCAGTACCGCCATCCAGCCGACCTGCCGACCGGTCATCAGCGCCAGCACCATCCAGGCAAGGGGAGCAACAACCAGGCCCAGCAACAGCATGAAGGGCCAGAGCCAGGTCACGGTCCTGGCACGCGCGGCATTGGAGGACATCGAAGCTCCCAGAAGATCGCCCACAGGATACTGTGGTTTGCCGCAGTGCACCGGCGGTGGCAGGACGGCTGGGCTAGAATGTCGTCTTGCGTGGCCTCGGCCACGGCCCCATATCGGTCCCCATGTATTCCCGTAGCAGCGAACCTGTCCACTTCGAACGCGATTGCGAGGCCGTGATGGTCCCGCAGGGCGATACCGTGACCCTGCCCGCCGGCAGCTATGGGTACATCACCCAGGCGTTGGGTGGCAGTTATTCGGTGTTCGTCGAGGGCAACCTGTTCCGCATCGCCGGCAAGGACGGCGACGCCATCGGCAAGGAGGCCCCGGCACCGCTGGAGCTGCCCGCCGATGCCACCGATGAACAGGTGGAACAGCTGGTGTGGCAGCAGCTTCGCACCTGCTTCGACCCGGAAATTCCGGTGAACATCGTCGAACTGGGCCTGGTCTATGAGGTCGAGATCAAGCACCTGGACGAAGGCCAGCGCGAGATCGACGTGAAGATGACCCTGACCGCACCGGCCTGCGGCATGGGTGACATCCTGGTCGATGATGTGCGCAGCAAGCTCGAAATGATCCCGACGGTGGCCGAGGCCGACGTCGAGCTGGTATTCGACCCGCCGTGGAACCAGCACATGATGTCCGAAGCGGCGCGGCTCGAGACCGGCATGCTTTGACCCACGGCCCGCAGCGACGCGGGCCCGGCACTACCCGCAACCAGAACAGGAAATCTCCGGTGTCCCAGTCCATTCCCAGCTTCGCCGTCACCCGTTCGGACCACCCGCGCAGCGCTGAAGAGCGCGCCCAGATCCTGGAGAAGCCGGGCTTCGGCCTGCACTTCACCGATCACATGGTGGAAGTGCGCTGGGACAAGGATGCCGGCTGGCACAACGCCAACGTGCGCGCCTACGGCCCGCTGCAGCTGGACCCGGCTGCAGCCGTGCTGCACTACGGCCAGGAAATCTTCGAAGGCATCAAGGCCTACCGCCACGCCGACGGTTCGATCTGGACCTTCCGCCCGGATGCCAACGGCCGTCGCCTGCAGCGTTCGGCGCAGCGCCTGGCGCTGCCGGAACTGCCGGTGGAGATCTTCGTTGAATCGCTGAAGCAGCTGATCGCGGTGGACAGCGCCTGGGTGCCGTCGGCTGACGAGTCCAGCCTGTACTTCCGTCCGTTCATGATCGGCGACGAAGCCTTCCTCGGCGTGCGTGGCGCGCACAAGGCCGGCTACTACGTCATCGCCAGCCCGGCCGGCCCGTACTTCGCCAAGGGCGTGGCCCCGGTGTCGATCTGGCTGTCGACCGAGTACGCGCGTGCGGCCAAGGGCGGCACCGGCGCCGCCAAGTGCGGTGGCAACTACGCCGCCTCGCTGCTGCCGCAGCAGAAGGCGCAGGCCCAGGGCTGCTCGCAGGTGCTGTTCCTCGATCCGGTCGAGGGCAAGTACCTGGAAGAACTGGGCGGCATGAACGTGTTCCTGGTCTACAAGGACGGCACGCTGGTCACCCCGGAGCTGTCCGGCAGCATCCTTGAGGGCATCACCCGCGAGAGCATCCTGCAGCTGGCGCGCGACCGCGGCATGAAGGTCGAAGAGCGCAAGGTCAGCATTGACGAGTGGAAGGACGGCGTGGCCTCCGGTGCGATCAGCGAAGTGTTCGCCTGCGGCACGGCGGCGGTGGTTACCCCGATCGGCCAGCTGAAGGGCGAGGGCTTCTCGGTCGGCGACATCAACGCCCCGGCCGGCGAAGTGACCATGTCGCTGCGCAAGGAGCTGACCGATATCCAGTACGGCCGTCTGCCGGACCGCCACAACTGGCTGGTCAAGCTGGGTTGATCGCTCGCACCAAACGATAGCGTCGAGCCAGGCTCGACCGCGTTCCCGGAAAGCCCGTCCCCGTGACGGGCTTTCTGCGTTATGGGGCCGCCGGATCGCTGCCGGGAGTGGTTGACGCAAATATGTTTGCAATGCAAACTTAATTCAAGCGCCCCCGCTGGAGCATGTCATGCAGCAGCCGTCCGTCATCGACCCTTCCTCGCGCCTGCAGGCGCTGACCCGTGAATACTCGCGGTACTCGCGAAGCGCCGGCGGCCTGTCGGCGATGGCCGGTGGCGTTGCCTGCCTGGCCTCTTTCCTGGCCGGCGCCCTGTTGCCGACCACCCTGGCGCTGCGCATCGTGCTGATCGCCATGCCCGTGCTGTGGATCGCTGGCAAGCAGTGGCTTGCGCGCCGCTATTACCAGCGGCTGGGCCAGGTCGAGGAGCAGGTCACGCCGGTCGAGCGCAATTTCCAGCGATTCTTCATCGCCTTCACCGCGCTGGTAAGCGTGCTGGTGGTCGGCAGCGTGCTGACCCGGCTGGCCCCGATGGGGGAGCGGCCCTGGGACCTGCGCGCACTCGGTTACCTCGGGGTGGTGGCGATGCTGCCCTGGGTGGTGTGGCGTTGGCTGCGTACTCCCCTGGAGTTCATCGTGGGCGTGTTCCTGATGTGCCAGGCCGCGCTGGCCTTCACCGGGCAGACCTATGGGTTCGGGCCGAGCACCGCCGTGTTCCCGCTGGCGTCCATCGCGCTGATCGTCGTCGGCTGGCGTGATCACCAGCGCTTCCTCCGCCTGCAGGCCGAGATGCGCATGTTCATGGCGGGGCGGGCACACCCCGAATGAGCAGATTGCCTGATGCCCGCACGCTGCTGCAGCTTGATCGCCTGATCCACGAACCGGCACGCCTGCTGATCCTGTCGATCCTGGCCGGCGCCGAATCGGCCGAGTTCGGTTTCGTCGAACATCTCAGTGGCCTGAGCAAAGGCAACCTGTCCAGCCATCTGAGCAAGTTGGAGGCGGCCGGGCTGGTTGCCATCGACAAGACGTTCCGGGGCAAGCGTCCCCTGACCACCCTCCAGCTGACTCCGGTTGGGCGACAGGCCCTTACCGAATACCGCACGCAGCTGGCGGCGATCGTCGCCGGTATTCCCGTTCCAGATCGCAAGGAGCCCTGACATGACATTGCTTCCACGCCTGATTGCAGTTCTGGTTCTCGCCCTTCCAGCCCTCGGTGGCAGGGCCGCGACGAGCGATCCGCGCCAGCAGGGGGCGGCGTTGACCACACAGTTCTACGAGGGACACATCGACGCCCTGTGGGAGCGGATGACGCCGCAGATGCAGGCGGCGCTGCAGTCCAGGCAGAACCTGGTGGCACTGCGCGAGCAGGTGATCTCCGGCTGGGGGGCGGAAACGGAAGTGGTCAGCGAGAAGGTCGGCAGTGCAGATGGAAACGACACCTATCTGCGCCAGGTTCGTTTCGAGAAGCGCCCGGGCATCGTCCAGGTGCTGTGGGCACTCGACGCCGAGGGGCGGATCAGCGGCTTCTACATCCGCCCCGAACAGTCCTCGCCCCCACAGGCCGCGGCCAGCCGGTTCCTTGACTACACCACCCGCACGCGCCTGCAACTGCCGTTCGACGACGAGTTCTTCGTGTTCTGGGGTGGGCGCAGCATCGAGCAGAACTACCATGCGGCCCACGCCGGCCAGCGCTTCGCGCTGGACCTGCTGATGGTCCGCGAGGGCCGATCGCATCGGGGCGACGGGCTGCGCAATGAAGACTACTTCTGCTTCGGTCGCCCGATCCTCGCGCCTGCCGATGGCACCGTGGTAGAGGTGGTCGACAGTGTTGCCGACAACGTGCCCGGCCAGATGAATGCGGCGCAGCTCACCGGCAACCGGGTCATCCTCGACCACGGCAATGACGAGTACTCGGTGCTGGCGCACCTGCGGCAGGGCAGCGTGCGCGTCGCACAGGGGCAGGTGGTCCGCAGCGGTGCGCATCTGGCTGACTGTGGCAACAGCGGCAATTCCTCCGAGCCGCACCTGCACTACCAGCTGCAGGCAGGGCCTGCATTCGGTGTTGGCGCGGCGCTGCCGGCGCAGTTCTCCGATTACATGGCCGATGGCCAGCCCGTCGCGCGCGGTGAGCCGGTCAAGGGGCAGCAGATCCGTCCCGCCGGTGTTGCGCAGGCACAGTAGCGCTGTTCCTGAAGCACATGCGTGATGGCCGTTCCGATGCCGGGCGGCCGTCGTCGTTGGTGAGCGGACGCCGATGTCGGCAAAGTCATGCTTGGACATGACATCCCCCAGTCAGGGCTGTGCAGGGCGCGCGAAAGTTCCTTCACCTTCACAAACCCTCGACCCGGAAAGTCTCAGATCAGACATTTCATCTTGCTGAAAAGACGCTGAAAATCTTGTGGTGTCCGGTTTTGGTCATTAGCGTCATCTGCACGGCGGATCAAAAGGGGGATCCGCTGACTCGCCGGACTTCGAACCTCGCCAACGCAAGCCAGCCCATGGTTCGGGCCGGTGCTTCTGCCGATTCCGGCATTCACACCACTAGAAAGGGAAATACGATGTCCCAGGTAACGCAACCGCGTGTGCGTCGAGTGTGGGTGGTCCTTGGTGCGTCCGTTCTGTCATCGCTGCTGCTGGCCACGCCTGCGCTGGCCGGTGATGTCCAGCTCAGCGGCCTGCAGTCCGCGCCGACGCACCAGCGCTTCATCGTGAAGTACCGTGACGGCAGTGCGCCGGTGGCCAATACCACCGCACTGGCTTCCTCGCTGAAGACGGCCGCGGCCGGTCTGGCCAGCAGCCAGGGCCGTGCGCTGGGCCTGCAGGAAGTGCGCAAGCTGGCCGTCGGCCCGACCCTGGTCAGGACCGATCGTCCGCTCGACCAGGCCGAATCCGAGCTGCTGATGCGCAAGCTGGCCGCCGATCCGAACGTGGAATACGTCGAAGTCGACCAGATCATGCGTGCCACGCTGACGCCCAATGACACCCGTTTCAGCGAGCAGTGGGGCTTTGGCACCTCCAATGCGTCGATCAACGTGCGCCCGGCCTGGGACAAGTCGACCGGCACCGGCGTGGTGGTGGCGGTCATCGACACCGGCATCACCAACCATCCGGACCTCAATGCCAACATCCTGCCGGGCTACGATTTCATCAGCGATGCGGCGATGGCGCGCGACGGCGGTGGCCGCGACAGCAATCCGAACGACGAAGGCGACTGGTACGGTGCCAATGAGTGCGGCCCGGGCATTCCGGCTTCCAATTCCAGCTGGCACGGCACCCACGTCGCCGGCACGGTGGCAGCGGTGACCAACAACAGCACCGGCGTGGCCGGCACCGCGTTCAATGCCAAGGTCGTACCGGTCCGCGTGCTCGGCAAGTGCGGTGGCTACACCTCGGATATCGCCGATGCGATCGTGTGGGCCTCCGGTGGCACCGTCAGTGGCGTGCCGGCCAATGCCAATCCGGCCGAGGTCATCAATCTCTCGCTGGGTGGGGGTGGCAGCTGCTCGTCCACCTACCAGAATGCGATCAACGGTGCGGTCGGCCGTGGCACCACGGTGGTGGTCGCCGCTGGCAACAGCAACACCAACGTGTCCTCGTCGGTGCCGGCCAACTGTGCGAACGTGATCGCGGTGGCCGCGACCACCTCGGCCGGTGCGCGTGCCAGCTTCTCCAACTATGGTGCCGGCATCGACATCTCCGGCCCGGGCCAGAGCATCCTGTCCACCCTCAACACCGGCACCACCACGCCGGGCAGCGCCACCTACGCCTCCTACAACGGCACCTCGATGGCGGCGCCGCACGTGGCCGGCGTGGTTGCACTGATGCAATCGGTGGCGCCGAGCCCGCTGAGCCCTGCGCAGGTGGAGAGCATCATCAAGAGCACCGCACGTCCGCTGCCCGGTGCCTGCTCGGGTGGCTGTGGCGCGGGCATCGTCAACGCCGATGCCGCCGTTGCTGCGGCAATCAACGGTGGTGGGCCGAACCCGGGTGGCAACGTGCTGCAGAACAACGTGCCGGTGACCGGCCTGGGCGCCGCGACCGGTGCCGAGCTGAACTACACCGTCGCGGTTCCGGCCGGCAGCACCCAGCTGCGCGTGGCGATCAGTGGTGGCAGCGGTGATGCTGACCTCTATGTGCGCCAGGGCAGTGCCCCGACCGATACCACCTACACCTGCCGCCCGTACCTGAGTGGCAACAGCGAAACCTGCACCATCAACAGCCCCGCTGCCGGCACCTGGTACGTGCGGGTCAAGGCGTACAGCACCTTCTCGGGCCTGACCCTCAACGCCCAGTACTGAGCCCAAGTCCCTCTCCATGGGCACGCCCCGGCTCCGGCCGGGGCGTTCTTGTCCGGGTGGGTGCCGACCTTGGTCGGCACGCCGTTCCTCAGACCGACTCGAAGCGGTTCGCCGCCACGTTCTTGCGCACGTGCTGCGGATCAAAGATCCGCCCGTTCATCGCGATGTACACGCCGGTCGGCAGCGACTGCACCGCGCCGATCGCACAGCCGATGTTGAACTCTGCATCCGAACCACGGAAACGCGCCGGGCTGAGTGCGCCGGTCATCACGATGGTCTTGTCGGGGATTGTCGCCAGCACCTTGCCGGTCTGCACCATCGAATCGGTACCGTGGGTCACCAGCACGTGGCGGGTCGGCTGCGCGGCGATGGTGGCGCGGATCAGCTCGCGGTCCTCATCGTTGATGTGCAGCGAGTCCTTGCGCAGGATCGGAATCACGTTGAAACGGAAGGTCACGCCCAGCTCACGCAGGATCATGCCGATCTGCGGATCTCCGATCTGGTAGTCCGACTTGTCGTCGAAGTAGATCTTGTCGATCGTGCCGCCGGTGGTGACGACCAGGAGCTCTTCCATCATGTGCATGCGCGAAACCAGGACAGGTACAGCGGCGCGGGGCCAGGAACACAGATGATACGGCCCGGCGGCCGCAGCGTCAGCGTCGCTTGCCGAAGCGGGCGCGCAGCCCCGGCAGGCTGGCGCTGAAGATCACCAGCAGGGCCAGTGCGATCTCGATCAGCGCCAGCCAGCGTGTTTCCGGGTGGCTCCAGGCACTCATCACGCCGTGGCTGAACCAACCCAGGGCCAGTACCGAGGCCCAGAAGCCAGCCTTGCGCCAGCCCAGCCGCAGGGCGATGGCCAGCGCCAGCGGCGGCGCGGTGAACACCAGCTGGGTGGCCAGCCAGTGCTTGTCATTGATGAACCAGCCCGCGAACAGCGCGGCCAGCCCCATCAGGGCCAGCAGCAGGACCGTGCGCGGCGCGGCGCTCATCGGCCCAACCGCTGCGCGATGTCGGCCACCCGGCGGCCCAGCGCGCGGGCCAGCACGGCCTCGTCGTCGGTCGGTTGCGGGTCGTCGGCGGCACCGGCCACATGGCTTGCACCGTACGGGGTGCCGCCACTGGTGGTATGGCTCAGCGCCGGCTCGGTGAACGGGATGCCGACGATCAGGCAGCCGTGGTGCAGCAGCGGGACCTGCATCGACAGCAGGGTCGACTCCTGGCCGCCATGCATCGAGGCGGTGGAGGTGAACACGCCGGCCGGCTTGCCCGACAGCGTGCCGTTGACCCATTCGGCGCCCAGGCCATCGAGGAAGTGCTTCACCGGCGCAGCCATGTTGCCGAATCGGGTCGGGCTGCCGAGCAGCAGGCCCTGGCATTCGACCAGGTCCTGCACGCTCACGTAGGGGGCGCCATCGTCGGGCACCGGCGGCTGCGCGGTCTGGGTTACCGCAGCCACCGGCGGTACCGTGCGCAGGCGCGCGGTCATCCCCGGCACCTCGCCGATGCCCCGCGCGATCTGGCGCGCCAGCCGTGCCACCGAACCGCCCCGGCTGTAGTACAGCACCAGAATCTCGCCCATCGTGCCCGCTTCTCCTCGTCGTGTGGCCACCAGTATGGCTATCCTGCCAGCATTCCGCATCGGGTACCCTTCCACCGATGGAACCTTTGGATACGCTCAACCTGTGGATGGAGCGCGCGCGGGATCGCGCACGGGCCATCAGTTTCGGCCGCTTCCTGTGGCATCGCTTCCTCGACGACCGCCTGTTCCAGGCAGCGGCGGCGCTGGCGTACACCACGGTGTTCGCGCTGGTGCCGCTGGCGATCGTGGTGTTCGGCGTGCTCTCGGCCTTCCCCGTCTTCGACCGCTGGAGCGACCAGCTCAGCGATTACGTCTTCTCCAACTTCGTGCCCAACGCCGCGCGTGCCGCCGAGGGCTACCTGCGGCAGTTCTCGGCCAGCGCCGGCCAGCTGACCGCGGCCGGCTTCATCGCCCTGGTGGTGTCGCTGCTGATCACCCTCAACAGCGTTGAAGAGACCTTCAACCAGATCTGGCGGGTCGGTTCGACCCGGCCCAAGCTGACCCGCTTCCTGGTCTACTGGACCGTACTGACCCTGGGCGCGATGCTGGCGGCCGCTTCGCTGGCGGTATCGGCGCGGGTGTTCGCGATGCCGCTGTTCGGCACCCAGGAAGGCCGCTGGCTGGCCGAACTGGCACTGCGGCTGGCGCCGATCCTGATCGAGTTCGTGTGCATCACGCTGATGTTCCGGGTGGTGCCGCACCACACCGTGAAATGGCGGCACGCGGTGCCCGGCGCGATCCTGGCCGCGGTGATCCTGGAACTGGTGAAGTGGGGCATCGGCGCCTACCTGGGCAGCTTCCAGTCCTACCAGAAGCTGTATGGCACGGTCGCCTTCGTGCCGATCCTGCTGCTGTGGATCTACCTGTGCTGGGTGGCCGTGCTGCTGGGCGCGTCGTTGTCCTCGTCGATGGCCGCCTTCCGCTACCAGCCGGTGGAGCTGCGCCTGCCGCAGGGCTACGAGTTCTACGGCCTGCTGCGCCTGCTCGGTCGCTTCCACCATGCGCGCTTGAAGGGCAGGGGCCTGGCCGATGATGAAATCCTGCGGCTGGAGCCGATGCTGACGGACTCCCTGCTGCATGACCTGGCCTGCAACCTGCAGGAGATCGGTCTGCTGCGCCGCGACGAGCAAGGCGAGTGGCTGCTGTCGCGCGACCTCGACCAGGTCAGCCTGGCCGACCTGTACGAATGCACCCAGCTGCGCATCCCGGTAGCCGAGCAGCACCTGCCGTACCGCGACGACAGCCTGGGCCGGGCCGCCCTGGCGGCACTGGACGACCTGCGACTGCCCCTGCGCGAACGCCTCAAGCGCAAGGTCAGCGATATCTATACTGATTCCGGAGACACGCCATGACCCGCAAGACCCCGTTGCTGCTGCTCCCGCTGGCCCTGGCGCTGGCCCTTGCCGCCTGCAAGCCGGCGCAGGAACCGACCCCGTCCAGCAGCCAGCCGCCGGCGCAGGCACCGGCACCGAGCACGCCCGCACCGGTCGAGGAGACCCCGGCCGAACGCACCACCGCCGAGTTCCCGACGCTGAAGATGAAGGCGGTGGATGGCAGCGAGTACGACCTGGCCGCGCATCGTGGCAAGTGGGTGGTGGTGAATTTCTGGGCGACCTGGTGCGCGCCGTGCCGCAAGGAGATGCCGGAGCTGTCGGCGCTGCATGCGATGCGCAGCAACATCGAGGTGGTCGGTCTGGCCTATGAGGACATCGAGGCGCCCGAGATGCAGGCGTTCCTGACCAAGCATCCGGTGACCTACCCGATCGTGATCGTGGATCCGTTCGATCCGCCGGCCGATTTCGCCACCCCGCGTGGGCTGCCGCTGACGCATCTGCTGGATCCGCAGGGCAAGCTGGCGCACACCTTCCTCGGCCCGGTGACCGCCGCCGACATCGAAAAGCAGATCGCCGCTGCCAAGTAGCGGGTGGGTCGGCAGGGCCTGCGGCCCTGCACCCGCTGGATCAACGTCAACGTCAACGTCAAAAGCGCGCATTCCGTGGAATGGCGGGGTGGGTCCGGTTGCGGGAGACGCC
>NZ_JAOEDV010000056.1:0-29173 GCF_029837545.1 Stenotrophomonas sp. GD04024
AGCCCGCCCGCTGCCACATAGGCAGCCAATGCCTGGCCCTGGCTCAGCAGATGGCGCTCCATGGTGCGTTCAGCGGCCTGCGCGTCGCGGCGGCGGAAGCACTCCATCAGTTCGCGGTGTTCGGCCAGCGACTGCGCGGTACGGCCCGGGGTCAGCAGCTGGCGGCCGCGATGCATCTTCAGGATGCGGTGCAGGTCATGGGTGATGCGGATCAGCCACGGGTTGCCGGCGTAGTGCTGCACGGTTTCGTGGATCAGGTAGTTGTTGCGGTAGTACTCGGCGATGTTGCCCTCGGCCGCCGCCGCTTCCATCGCCGCGTGCAACGCTTCCAGCTGCTGCACGCCGGCATCGTCGATATGCCTGACAGCTTCATGCGCGCAGCGACCTTCCAGCATCGCCATCACCGGGAACAGCTGGTTGAGGTCTTCCAGCGTGAGCCGGGTGACCCGCGCGCCACGCCCGGCATCGATCTGCACCAGGCCCTCGGCGGCCAGCAGCTTCAGCGCTTCGCGCAGCGGGGTGCGGCTGATGCCCAGTTCCTCGCACAGCGCGGGCTCGTCGATCCACTCACCCGGCGGCAGCCGGTAATCGTAGATTCGCTCGCGCACATGCTCGGCCACCTCTTCATACAGAGGGGCGCGCTTCTTCGGGGACCGTGGAGCAGGGGCAATGGCCATGGTGGAAGTGTACCGCCAGGTAGTGCCGGCCGCTGGCCGGCAACCCATGATTGCGGGATGGCTTCATGGGATTGCCGGCCAGCGGCCGGCACTACCGTTGAGTGGTTACATCCAGCCCGGCACCACGAATACCAGCCAGGCCAGCAGCGGCCCCAATGCCACCACCAGGCCGCTGTAGACCAGGAAGCGGCGGAACAGGGTCTCGCGTTCTTCCTTGGCGGCCGACGCCACCACCAGTGCGCCATTGGTCGAGAACAGGCTGACATCGACGATGGTGGATGACACCGCCAGCGCACAGATCACGCCGGCCGCGCTGAGGTGGCCCTGCATCAGGAACGGCACCGCCAGCGGGATGGTGGCGCCCAGCACGGCGGCCGACGAGGCGAATGCGGAGACGATGCCACCGACGTAGCAGACCAGCAGTGCACCGAGCAGCGGGATGCCGATATCGGATACACCATTGCCGATGAAGTCCACCGCACCGGCATGTTCCAGTACGCCGATGTAGGTCACCACGCCGCAGATCAGCAGCACGGTGGACCAGCTGATGCCATCGACCGCCCCCTTCTGGCTCTGCGGCGACAGCAGCGCCAAGACCACCGCCACGGTGATCGAGACCAGGCCGACGTTGAGGTTGTAGATCAGCGCGGCCACGCCCAGGCCCAGCAGGCCGATCAGGGTGAACAGCCGCTCGCGGGTCAGGTTCACCGCATCCAGTGCCACCGGATCATTGGACAGGGTGCCACCGCCGGCAGCAACCAGCGCGCCATGGCCTTCGATCGCAAACTGGCGCGACGATGCCTGCGGGCCGCCGGCCATCGCCAGCTCGGCATTGCCGACCGTTCCCGCTGCGGTGATCGAGCCGCGTCGCAGCAGGGCGATGCCACCGAAGGCGAAGAAGCAGATCGTCGCCATCATCAGGTTGAAGCCCAGGCTGGTCAGGAACACCGCCATCTCGGTTACTTCCAGCCCGGCCTTCTGCACCACGCCATTGGTGATGCTGCCGTACACGCTGATCGGCGAGAAGCCGCCCGCCTGCGCACCATGAATGACCAGCAGGCCCATCATCAGCGGATTGATGTTGTACTGCTTGGCAAAGCGCAGGGCGACCGGGCCGATGATGGCGACCGCGGCCGGGCCCAGCGCACCGAACGCGGTGAGCACCGCGGTGATCACGAACATCACCCACGGAATGGCCACGATATGGCCGCGCACCGCTTTCACTGCCCAGTGCACCAGCAGGTCGATGGTGCCGTTCTTCTGCGCGATGGCGAACAGATAGGTGATGCCGACCAGGGTCAGGAACAGATCGCCTGGAAAGCCGGCCAGGACCTCCTTGCCTCCCATGTCGACCCACAGCCCGCCGATGATGAAAGCAAGCGCGAAAGCGACGGCACCCATGTTGATCGGCATTGCCGTGGCGACGATGAACATGATCACCAGGCCGATGATCGTTGCGATTTGTGGACTCATGCGCCCTCCCAGACACGTGACTCACGTACAGCGCGGATGGAGACCCGCCATCCCGGGGTAAGGCGACGTACGGCGTGTTGCGTGATACGTACTGCTCGAACCCGTTACTGCAGCCGCTCCAGCGCACTGCGGACCCACGCCGCGGCACCCTCAAGGCTCTGGAACTCTTCCACCGCGCGCACTTCGCAGCACGGATAGGACGGCGCGACCATGCGCGCCAGCGCGCTGCCCGGGCCCAGCTGCAGGAACACCCGTGCGCCGCGCTCGAAGGCCTGGCGCATCACCTGCGCCCACTCGATGGTCCGTGCCAGCTGCGCCGACAGCGTGTGCACCACGGCGGCGCCATCACGCACCGGGCGGGCATCGACGCCGGCCAGCAGGGGCAGCCGCGGCGCATGCACCGGCGCGGCCCGCAGCGCTGCGGCAAACGGTGCTTCCGCACCGGCCAGCAGCGGCGTGTGTGCGGGCACATGGACCGGCAATGGACGGATTTCCGCGCCGCAGGCCTGCGCGTCTGCCGCCAACGCGTGCAGCGACGGCTGTGCACCGCCCACGATGAAGTGGTCATGGCCATTGGCGATGGCGATGAAGGCGCCATGCGTGTCGCACAACCGCTGCGTGGCATCGCGGTCCAGCCCCAGCACTGCCTGCAGCCCGGCATCGCGGGGGCTGGCGGCGTCCATCAGGCGCGCGCGCTGCGCGGACAGTGCCAGGCAGGTGGTGGTGTCGAAGCTGCCGGCGATGGCGTGCGCGGCGAGCTCGCCGATGCTGTAGCCCGCGATCACCGTCGGCGTCGGCAACACCTCGCGCAGGCCCTGCCAGTGCGTCAGGCTGGCTGCGCACAGCAGCGGCTGCGCCTGCACATTGTCGAAACGGTCGTCGGCCGCCGCAGCGGCGAACACATCGCGGCCCAGCAGTTCACCGGTGGCATCGAGCAGTGGTTGTGCGGCGGCCAGGCCGCGCACGCGATCGAACATCGCCGGATGCTGTGCGCCTTGTCCGGGACAGAGCAGGGCCAGGCTCATGAGCCCTCCTGCTGCAACAGGAACACGCTGCAGGCGAGCAGGTCGGCGCTGCCGCCGGGGCTCAAGCGACGCACGACGAAGGCATCGGCGATCTGTTGCAGGCGCGGCCGCCAATCGTGCGCGAAGGCCCCGCCGTCGGCCAGGAAACGGTGGGCCTGCTGCCGTGCCCAGCGCAGGCCTTCAGCGCCTCCGCGATGCAGCAGGTTGAGGTCTTCGGTGTGTGCGACCAGCTGCATCAGCGTGTGGCACATCGCGGCCTCGCGTGACAGGCCATTGGCCAGCGCATGACGCAGGATGGGCAATGCCACCTCGCGCAGCAGCGGATAACCTGCAGCGGCGTGTTCGCGCACACCGGGCACGTTGTGCCGGGCGCGCGCACGTTGGCCTGGGCTGCCTGCATCCAGCGGGGCATGTGCGAAGTCCCCCGCCCAGCGACGTACCTCCAGGCAGACCCGCTCACCGCTGGTGGCATGGCCCAGGCGGGAGCGGCAGGCAGCGGCGGCTGCGACCAGCAGGCCGAGGCTGAAGATCGCGCCACGATGGGTATTGATGCCGGTGGTCGCGCGCAGCATCGCCGCTTCGGCGGCGATGCCGCACCGGCGCAGGGCATCGAAGTCCGCCCCGGCTGCACCGAGGTGGGCCACGGCAGCGAAATAGTGGCGCAGCGCGAACAGGCTGCGCAGGAATGTGCCGGCGTGCATGTCGTGATGGCTGCCGGTGTCGAATGGAGTGACCAGCCCGGGCTTGGGCGCCAGCGCCAGTTCCGCGTGCAGGCTGGCGACGGCCAGACGCCCCAGGCGCGCGCTGTCCGCGGCAGCTGCCGGTCGGACAGTCGGCTGCGCGACGGCGCTCATGCGGTCACCCCGGCGGGGGCGAACACGGACTCGCGCAGTTCCAGGGCGGCGCCGTCGTGGCGCTTGACCAGCACTTCGCGGCTGCGTCCCGCGTACTCCCGCCAGTTCACGGCGGCATCGCCGGACAGGCACAGTTCGCCATCGACCCGGCGGCCGTGTTCGGTCTCCCAGGCCAGCAGCCGTGCAACCAGGGCATCGGCCTGCGCGCTGGTGTCGATCCTCCACAGCAGATCGATGTCCGAGCGCGCGTGCACATAGTGCAGGCCGGTCAGGTGCTGCCACGCGAAGGCACCGAATACATGCGCCGCAGCGATGCCGTGCAGTGCCTGAAGGGGGCGCTGCCAGTCCTGCGCAACGTTGCCTTCCAGCACCGTATGAAGTGATGGTGGCGGTGCGGTGCGCAGCACATCGCGCACCGGCACGCGCAGGGCCAGGCGCAGTTTGCCCTCGGCCGGCGGCAGCGGTACGCCCAGGCGCAGCCGGGGATCGGCATCGTCGGCGGCACGCCGGGCGACGATGGCCGGCAGGCCCTGCGCGAACCAGTTGGCCAAGCGCGCCTCATGCGCGGCGATGTCCGCCTGCCAGGCCGCGTGTGCCGACAGCCAGACCAGCGTATGCCGGGGCAAGCGCTCAGGCATCGCCCTGGCTCACTGCAGTGGCCACCGCTGCGGCCAGGCGACGCCCGCCACGTTCGGCACCCCGCGCGGCGCGGCGGTCGCCATCGGTGGGCGTGCGCAGCGCCTGCAGCAGGTGTGCGGCCAGGTCGCCGCCCCAGATCGAATCCACCGCGCCCATCGCCACGTAGTTCTCCACGCCCGGCGCGAATACCGGCGAGCTCTGGCTGAGTGCCTGCAGTTTCTCCAGCGGCTGCTTGGTCACCCGCGCCATCGCGCGCAGGTCCATCACCCGCACCTGCGCATCGGGCAGGGCATGGATGTGGTCGGCCATCAGGCCGAAGGACAGGAACCCACCGCTCACCGATTCACCGTAGACCAGGGTGACCAGGCGGGCGCCACGGCGGCGGGCCAGATCCAGCGTCTGCGCCAGGTGCGCGAAACAGCCGTTGATGCCGAGCAGTTCGTCGCGGCGTGCCAGGCGCTGGCCGGCGGTGTCGACCAGCATCACGATCGGTCGATGGGGATGCGCGGCGGTGCTGGCCAGCACGGTTTCGGCCAGTGCCAGTGCGTGGTCCACGCCCACTTCGAGCTTGTCGGCGGTGCCGATCACGGTCACCTCGCCGTCGTCGGTGCTGGCGGTTCCGGTCAGCACCGAGTCCTCCACGGCAACGGCGTGGCCACGCGGAAACAGGGCATCGAGCAACGCGTGCAGGGGCAGGCTCATGGCAGGCTCCGGTCAGCGGTGACGGCGAGGAAGTCGTCGGTGTCCAGCAGCGGCAGCCGCTCGGGTTCGGTGATGCCCAGCAGCGACCAGATCTCAAGACCATCCCGGCATCCGCCCCAGGCCTGCACGCGTGCTTTCAATGCGGCATGACGTGCCTGCAGGGCATTCAGTGCGGCATCGGCATCGGTGCTGGCGGTGTCCGCCAGCAGCGCATCGAATGCCGCCTGCGCGAACGCCCCGATGGCATCGGGCACAAGCACCTGGGCCTGGTCGATCAGGTAGCGGTGCTTGCCGCCTGTTACCCGCCAGACCAGCGCGCGGTCGCGGGAATCGAACTCTTCCACGCCGCGAACGGTTTCGATCACCTCCGGCCCGGACAGCGACAGCCGGCCCTCCTCGGACATGATCACCGTGCTGCAGCAGCGGGCAACGATGCCCATGCCACCGAACGCGCCGTTGCCACTACCGATCAGCGCGACCACCGGGACGCCCGCAGCGCGTGCATCCAGGGTGGCGCGCATGATCTCGGAAATGGCAATCAGGCCGGCATTGGCTTCGTGCAGGCGTACGCCGCCGGTATCAAGCAGCAGCAACACCCCATCGGGGCGGGTCGCCGCTGCGCGGCGCAACAGGCCGGTCAGCTTGGCGCCATGCACTTCGCCCACACCGCCACCCATGAATTCACCCTGCTGCGCGGCCAGCAGCACGCGCTTGCCGCGCATCGTGGTTTCGCCGACGACGATGCCATCGTCGAATGCGGCTGGCTGGTCGAGCTGTGCCAGATGCGGGCTCATCATCCGTCGCGCAGGGCCCAGGAACTCGCGGAACGAACCCGCATCGACCAGCCCGGCAATGCGTTCGCGCGCATCGGCTTCGTAGTAGCTGTGGCGCTGGACGTGGCTCATGGCGTGCCTCCGGCCAGCAGGGTTTCCACCGCCTGGTCCAGGCGCAGGCTGACCACCGCCGGGGTGGCGCCGGCGTCGTTGATCGAGATGCGCACATCGCGCAGCGGATGGCGATGCGCGAAATCGCCGATCACCGCCTCCCATACGCGGCCGAAGCCCTGCGCGGCGGTGACGATGCGGACCGACATCGCGCCCTCCAGCTCTGCCGGCTCCAGCAGGATTTCCAGGTTGCCCGAGGCCAACACGCCGACCAGCACCGCATCGCGCGGGAACTGCACCGGGGTGCGTCCTTCGAATCGATAGTCGAGGGTTTCCATGCTCAGCCCCTTACCAGTTGCGGAAGCGCTTGGGCGGGTCGTACAGACCGCCGGACCAGCGCACCAGATCCTTCACTGAACGTGCCGCCAGCAGATCGCGGCTGGCATCACGCACGGAGATGCCCAGGTCTTCCGGGCGGCGGATGACACCACGGTCGCGCAGGTTCTCCACCATCGCGCGATCGCGGCCCAGGCCGACCGCCGTATAGCCGGACACGCCGCGGATCGCCTGTTCGCGTTCTTCCGGCGTGCGGCACAGCAGCAGGTTGGCGATGCCTTCCTCGGTCAGCACATGGCTGACATCGTCGCCGTAGATCATCACCGGCGGCAGCGGCATGCCGGCGCGCTCGGCCAGTTCCCAGGCATCAAGGCGATCGACGAAGGCCGGTGCCATGTGTTCGCGGAAGGTTTCCACCATCTGCACCACCAGCTTGCGCCCGCGTGGCATTTCGCCGGGACGGGCGGCCTGCTGGCCAGCCTTGATCCAGGCGTCGCTGGCGTGGCGGCGGCCGCGCGCATCCGACCCCATGTTCGGTGCACCGCCGAAGCCGGCGATGCGGTCGCGCGTGGCGGTGGAGCTGTTGCCCTGCAGGTCGATCTGCAGGGTCGAGCCGATGAACATGTCGCAGGCATACAGGCCGGCGGTCTGCGAGAACGCGCGGTTGGAGCGCATGGAGCCATCGGCGCCGGTGAAGAACACATCGCTTCGTGCGGCGATGTACTTCTCCATGCCCAGTTCGGAGCCGAATGAATGTACCGATCTGACGAAGCCCGATTCGATCGCCGGAATCAACGCCGGGTGTGGATTGAGGGCCCAGTGCTGGCAGATCTTTCCCTTCAGCCCGAGCGATTCGGCGTAGGTCGGCAGCAGCAGCTCGATGGCGGCCGTGTCGAAGCCGATGCCATGATTGAGGCGGTTGACGCCGTACTCGGCGTAGATGCCCTTGATCGCCATCATCGCCATCAGCACCTGGATCTCGGAAATCTGTGCCGGATCGCGGGTGAACAGCGGTTCGATGTGATTCGGGCGCGGCGCCTGCACCACGAAGTTGACCCAGTCAGCAGGGATGTCGACGCGGGGGAGGGTGTCGACGATTTCGTTGACCTGGGCGATCACGATGCCGCCACCGAAGGCGGTGGCCTCGACGATTACCGGGGTGTCTTCGGTGTTCGGGCCGGTGTAGAGGTTGCCGTGCCGGTCGGCGGCCTGCGCAGCGATCAGCGCCACGCGCGGAGTGAGGTCGATGAAGTAGCGGCCGAACAGTTCCAGGTAGGTGTGGATGGCGCCGATCTGGATGCGCCCCTCGGCCACCAGGTTGGCCAGCCGCACCGACTGCGGGCCGGAGAAGGAGAAGTCCAGCCTGGAGGCGATGCCGCGTTCGAACACATCCAGGTGCGAAGGCAGTGACAGCACCGACTGCACCATGTGCAGGTCGTGAATCCGTGCCGGGTCGAGGGCGGCAAGTGCCTGGGCGAGGAAGTCGGCCTGCTTCTGGTTGTTGCCTTCCAGGCAGACCTTGTCGCCCGGCTCCAGCAGCGCGTGCAGCAGTTCGCCGATATCGGCGGCCGCGACCTCATGGCCGCGGGCCCAGCGCGAAGCGCGCTCCAGGCGTACCCGGCGGCTGCGTTGCAACGTATCCCAGCTCGGGTTCATCGACCGGCTTCCGATTGGCGTTGAGATAATTACGACATAATTATGGAGCGGCGTGCAACCCGCAGTGCAGCAAAAAGAAGGGCCCGCGCGCGGGCGGGCCCATTCAGGTTGAAATGGAAGATGACCCGCATCGATCGGGGGTAGTGCCGGCCGCTGGCCGGTTCCGCGTCATCGATGCATCGCTTGGAGCCGGCCAGCGGCCGGCACTACCGTTTCCGGTCGCTCAGAACTTCCAGCGCAGGCTGGCCGCCACGAAGCGCGGTTCGCCGAAGTTGTTGTAGTCCAGGTTGGCCCAGTAGGTCTTGTCCAGCGCGTTGCGCACGCTCAGCGTCGCGGTCCAGTTGTCGCTGATGCGGTAGTTGGCATTGAACTGCACCAGCGAGTACGCCGGCTGGTTCACCGTCACCGTGCCACCCAGCGGATAGGCGATGTTGTAGCCCTGCACCCGGCTCTGCCACTGCAGGCCGCCGCCGATGCTCAGCCGCTCCAGTGCGCCGCGCAGCTGCACCTGGGTGTTGAGCTGCAGCAGGTTCTCCGGCGGGTTGGCGTACAGCAGGTCGGTGGCAGCCCGGGTCACCTTGACGTGGGTGTAGCCGGCGTTGACCGTCCAGCCCGGCAGGATTTCGCCGTTGACGTCCATCTCCCAGCCGCGCGCCTTGGTGCCGTTGATGCCGATGTAGGCCGAGCTGCCATCACTCAGCGTGCCTTCCGGCACGCTCATGTCACGCACCGCGTAGTTGTCCTGCTTGGCCTCGAACACCGCGGCATTGGCGGTCAGGCGGCCATCGAACCACTGCGTCTTGATGCCCGCTTCCAGATTCGAGCCCTGCACCGGCGCCAGCAGGTTTTCGTTGCGGTCCTTGTAGTTCTGCGGGTTGAAGATCTCGGTGTAGCTGGCATATGCCGAGACGTTCGGGGTGATCTCGTAGACCAGGCCCACGTACGGGGTGACCTCATCGCTCACCTTGTAGGCGCCGCTGGTGCCGGTATAGGCCCCGGCCGCGTTGTACGAGCGGCTGAGGGTCTGCCAGCGGCTCAGGCGTGCACCGGCAATCAGCGACAGCGGATCGGCCAGGCGCAGTCGGGTGGCCAGGTAGACGCCACTCTGCGTGGTCTTGGCCACGCGACGCGCGCCGGTGCGGCTGTAGGTCACTTCGGAGATGTCGCCGTCCCAGTTGAACACGTTGGGGATGTAGTAGCAGCGCTCACGCCCGCAGGTCGCCCAGTCGCCCGGGAAGTTCAGCGCCACGCTATTGGTGGTGCCTTCCAGGTCCGACCACTGCGCCCCCACGGTCAGGTCATGGTCGCGGCCGAACAGCGGGAAGGTGCCGGTCAGGTAGGCATCGACGTTGCGGCGCGTATCCTTGGAATCGCCAGCGGCGGCGCGCAGGAAGATGCCCGCGCCGGAATTCGGGTCCGGGTAGCCGGTGCCGTACAGGCGCACGTTCTGCACGTTGCCACGGGTGTAGGCGGTGTTGATCTTCAGCAGCCAGTCCTCGCCGAAGCGCTGTTCCAGATTGGCAAAGGCGGTATTGCTCTCGCGCTTCCAGTAGCTCCACTTCGGCGACAGGTTGGTCGAACGCGCGAGATGGGCGAAGTTGCCCTGGTTGTCGAAGAACGCGACGGTGCCCCAGGTCGAGCCGGTCGGGTTGTTGTCCTGGCTCTGGTAACCCAGGGTGAGGGTGGTGCTGTCGGTGACATCGCCTTCCAGCACCGCCATGCCCGCCATCTTGGTCTCGTCGTAGCGGTCGTAGTACAGACCGCGGTCGGTGTAGGCGGCCACCACGCGGCTGCGGAAGCGGCCATCATCGGTGAGCGGCGCGGTCACGTCGGCCTGCATGCGGCGGTAGTCCCAGCTGCCGGCACTGACCGAGAACGATGCGTCGAACTCCTTGCCCGGACGCTTGCGCAGCAGGTTGACCGTGGCCGACGGCACGCCCGCACCGCTGAGCAGGCCGTTGGCGCCGCGGATCACTTCGATGCGGTCGTAGAAGGCGGTGTCGTATTCCTGGTTGGTGGAACCGCTGTAGGTGGGAATGCCGTCCACCTGGAAATCAGTGATGGCAAAGCCGCGCGCGTAGTAGAGCGGGCGCTGGGTGTCATAGAAGGACACGCTGACGCCGGGCACGGTACGCATCACGTCGTTGATGCTGAACAGCGATTCGTCCTGCAGGCGCTGCAGGCTGATCGCGGTGGCCGACTGCGGGGTCTCCTGCAGGGTGATCGGCAGGCGGGTGGAGCTGGACGGCGGTGCCGACTGTTCGGCGCGGACGCTGACCCGGTCCAGGGTCTTGGCGTCGGCAGCGCCATCGGCGGCCGCGAATGCGCTGGGTGCGGACAGCAGGGCCAACGACGAAAGCAGGGCAGCGGGCAGCAGCGCGCGGCGGGGCAGGCGGTCATGCGGGTTCGGGGACATGGTGGGCTCGAAGCGTGGAGGCGGGGAAGGGCGGCAACAGTCGTCCAGTACCCGGGGCGGCGGCTTCGGGCACGTCAGGTCCATCTGGGAGAGGCGCGGTCACTGCGCAGTGCGCAAATGTAAATAATTCTTAACAACATTACAATTCTCATCGATGCGCAGGGCCATTCGGGCGCGTGGCAGCGGGCAGGTCCCCTCCGCGCAAACGCGAACGGCCACCCGAAGGTGGCCGTCCGTCCGTGTACTGCAGGGGATGCTGTGGGCTTACAGCGCCTGCAGTTCCTCGTTGGCGTTGCGCTTTTCCTTGGCCGGGGCGGTAACCGGGGCCGGAACTGCTGCCGGTGCAGGCGCTGCGGCATTGGCATCCACCGGCACCTCCAGGTACGGCAGGTGCAGGGCCTGGCTGGTCAGCGTGCGGATCTCGTTGGTCAGCGCGGCGCTGTCGTTGAGCTTGCGACCGTACGACGGCACGATCTCGCGCAGGCGCGCTTCCCAACCGGCCTTCATCTGCTGCGGGAAGGCCTTGGCCATCAGGTCCAGCATGATTGGCGGCGAGGTCGAGGCACCCGGCGAGGCACCGAGCAGGGCGGCGAGGGTGTGGTCCTTGTCGGTCACGATCTCGGTACCGAACTGCAGCACCGGGCCCTTCAGCGGGTCGCGCTTGATGATCTGCACGCGCTGGCCGGCGGTGACCAGCTTCCAGTCGCCCGGCTTGGCGTTGGGGAAGTACTTGACCAGCTCGGCCTGGCGGTCGGCATCGTTCAACCGCGCCTGGCCCATCAGGTACTGCACCAGGTCCAGGTTGTCCTTGCCCACTTCCAGCATCGGGCCGACGTTGTTATGGGTGACCGAGGAGTACAGGTCCCACCACGAGCCGTGCTTGAGGAACTTGGTGCTGTACAGCGCGAATGGCCCGAACAGCACCACCGGCTTGCCGTCCAGCTTGCGCGCATCCAGGTGCGGCACCGACATCGGCGGCGAACCGGTTTCGGCCATGCCGTAGGCCTTCACGCCATGGCGCGAGGTCACGTCCTGGCCCTGGAAGGCGAGGAACTGGCCACCGACCGGGAAGCCGGCGTAGTCCTTCGATTCCGGGATGCCCGACATCTGCAGCAGCTTCAGCGCGGCGCCACCGGCACCGATGAACACGAAGCGGGCGTGGGTGGTGGTCTCGGTGCCGGCCTTGAGGTCCTTCACCGTCACGTTCCAGCTCTTGTCGGCGTTCTGCCGCAGCGCGCTCACTTCGTGGTTCAGGTGCAGGCTGAAGTTCGGGCTGCGCTGCAGGCCGGTGGTCAGCTGGCGGGTGATCACGCCGAAATTGACGTCGGTGCCGAGCGGCATCCAGGTCGCGGCCACCTTCTGCTTCGGATCACGGCCTTCCATCAGCAACGGCGCCCACTGCTGGATCTGCCTGGGATCTTCGGAGTACTGCATGCCGTAGAACAGCGGGTTCTTCACCAGGGCCTGCTGGCGCTTGTGCAGGTAGGCGATGTTGTCATCGCCCCAGACGAAGCTCATGTGCGGGGTCGGGTTGATGAAGTCGCTCGGCTGGCTCAGCCGGCCTTCCTTCACCTGGTGCGACCAGAACTGGCGCGAGACCTCGAACGACTCGGCGATGCCGACCGCGCGCTTGGTCTCGATGCTGCCGTCGGGCAGTTCCGGGGTGTAGTTCAGCTCGGCGAAGGCCGAATGGCCGGTACCGGCGTTGTTCCAGCCATCGGAGCTTTCACCGGCAACGCCGTCGAGGCGTTCGTAGACCTGGATGTTCCAGTCCGGCTGCAGTTCCTGCAGGTAGGTGGCCAGGGTGATGCTCATGATGCCGGCGCCGACCAGCACAACGTCGACGGGCTTGTCGTTGCTGGCGGCGGGCACCGAACGCTGGGTCAGCGGCCAGTACAGGAACAGCGCGGCGGCCAGCAACAGCAGCACGAGCAGGGCGAGCAGGGCCTTGCCAAATTTCTTCATGGGGGCGGGATCGTTGGCGGAGGGGAGGAGTTCAGGATGCGCATGGGGCAGGGAAAGGGCGTGAAGAAACAACGCTTTGCGGCATCCTGGAGACGATTCTAACCGGAACCGGTCCGGTTTTTGTGCAATGCATCATCCTGTTGGCGTGCGCGCTGCGGTACGATTGCCGGCTGATTCGCAACGACTACTGGCCATGGAGTGGCCGCGCAACGATGTCACGGATGCTGATCGTGGTAGGTGACGCCCTGCAGACGGGCGGTTCGGTACTGACAGGTTCCCCGCACACCGATATCGAAGGCCGCGCCGTGGCACGCGTCGGCGATCGGGTGATGTGCGCCCGGCACGGGCCCGGCTCGATCGTGACCGGTGACAGCACCCTGGTCATCGACGGCCAGCCGGTCGCCCGCGACGGCGACAAGGCCAGCTGCGGCTGCGCGCTGATGGCGGGCAAGCAGCAGCGGGCGCATGTCGTCGCCGGTGGTGGGGGTGGTGGTGGGCAGGCCGCGCTGGGTGCGCTGGCCAAGGTGGCGGGCATCGTGGCGCCGCTGCTGAAGACGATGCCGTTGCAGACGCCGCCGTTCGCACCGCCCGGCACGCCCGCGCCGGAAGAGCCGGTGGCGCCGCAGTGCTGGGTGGACGATCACGATACCCGGATCGATCGCGATGTGGATGGACGCTATTACGAGGCGTACGACGTCAACGGTGACAAGCACGATTACGCCTTCCCGGTCAGCTACCGCATCGAAATCCCGCTGCATGCGCAGGGCGAGGTGGTGGTGTCGATCAAGGTGCAGCCGATGCCACAGGCCGGAGTCACCACGGCCGAAGTGACCGCGACGCGGGCACGCATGGAGCAGGGAATCGATCAGTTCTGGAATGGCCGCTTCACCCTGGACATACACGACCCGCAGTGCGGTACCCGCAGTTTCCCGCTCCGCTACGAAGTGCGCTGGGTGCAGGGCGGCAGCGACTACAAACTGATCATCCACCGCAGCTACGACCGCGAGCAGGTCGAGTTTCCGGATATCGACGTCTCGGTATCAACAACGCCGTGGACCTTCGCCCACGAGTTCGCCCATACGCTGGGCGTGCCCGACGAGTATTCCTACAATGATCCGGACGAGGAAACCGTGCGCTACCTCCAGCCCGACGGTACCCTCGATCCGGAAGTGCTGGTTGCCGTTCCCGATTCGCGCGCGCTGTCCGACCCGGCAGCCACCATCATGAATTCGGTCGACTGCGCCGTGACCCTGCCGCGACATGCCTGGAACATCGCGCGCGAGATACGCGAGCTGCTGAGCCGCCAGATCGGCCGGGAGATAACATGTACCGTCAAGTGATTTCACTGATCGCCACTTTTGCCGCCGCCTCCGCGCTGCCGGCCCACAGCAAGGAGCTTCCTCCCGTGATCGAACTTCATGCGCGCTGCGTGGACGATGCCCAGTGCCGTTTCCGTGGGCAGACGCTCAATGTCGAGCTGGAGCTGCGCAACAGCGGCAGTGAGCCGGTGTCATTGCCGCTGGAGTACATCCGCAGTCGTGGTCCTTCGGTGAAGGTGAAGGACAACCACTCCGGCAAGACGACTGCCCTGCGCAGTGGCATGGCCGCCGCCGCGCTGCGGGATCAGATGCAGGAGCTGCGTGCGGGCCAGTCCCTGCGCATTGGTTTTCCGATCAAGCCGCAGGAACTGACCCGGTTCGCGTTGCGCCCAATGGATGTGACCCTGCAGCTTTCGGTGAACCTGACGCCCGGTGCAGGCAGTACCGAAGCGCAGGTGGTGCAGGCGCAGCTGCGCGTGCTCGACGCAGACTGATTGCCGCGCCCAGCGATGCGGCGTCGGGTCAATGCGGCCCGATCATCCGGCCGTACCCTGCTTCAGCGCAGTTCCAGGATCTCGTCACCGGCCTCATCGAGCTCACCGGTGGGGCGCCAGCCCAGGCGGCGGTAGAAGCCATGCGAGCGTGAGCGCGGATCGGCCGAGCAGGCCAGGAACAAGCGTTGGTGGCCGGCATCGCGGGTCAGGCTGACCACCTCCTGCAGCAGCTGGCGGCCGATGCCACGGCCCTCGTAGTCCGGCAGCAGCGCCAGCACCAGCACCTCGCCGCTGGCGCGGTCGGCGAAGCAGTAGCCCACCATGCGCTCGCCTTCCCAGGCGATGCGGCCGATCGATTCGCCGTGGGCGATGCCGGCCGCCCAGCTTTCCGCGTTGATGCCCAGCTCCGCCAGCTGCGCGGCACTGAAGGCGTTCTCGCGGGTACGCCCGCGCAGGTCGATGCACGCGGCGGCATCGTCGGGGCGGGCATCGCGCACGGAGAGGGGCATGCGGGGCATCCTTGCAATGAACGGCCCGCCAGTATCCGCATCGCGCATGGACCCGGTGTGGAGGACGCGTGGAGATTGCATGGAGCGCCGCTCAGCGCTTGCGCCGGATCAGCGCCGAGGACGCGTCCAGCACCGCGCGGGTCAGCAGCGCCATGGTCTGCACGTCACCCTTCCAGTGCTGCCAGTACAGCGGCACGTCTTCCCACGCGCGCTGCCGCACGTAGACCAGGCGGCCGGCGTCCAGGTGCCGCTTGACCAGCGGCAGCGGGTTCATGGTCCAGCCCATGCCGCCCAGGTTGGCCTGCACGAAGGCGCGGGTGGAGGGAATCCACCAGGTCGGCGCGGTACTCGGCAGGTCGTCACCGGCCATGCGCCGGGCAAAGCGCGACTGCATCTCATCCTTGCGGTTGAACACCAGCACCGGCGCCTGCGCCAGTGCCTGCGCGGTCACGCCCTTGGCGAAGTGGCGCTCGCGGAACTCCGGGGTGCAGGTCGCGGCGTAGCGGATGCTGCCCAGCGCGTGGATCTGGCAGCCCTGCACCGGCTCGTCCAGGGTAGTCACCGCGCCCAGCACCGTGCCCTGGCGCAACAGTTCCACGGTGTGGTCCTGGTCCTCCACGCGCAGGTCCAGGGTGGTGCCGGTGCTCTGCGCGAACTGCGAGGCGGCCTGCGGGAACCAGGTTTCCAGGCTGTCGTGGTTCACCGCTACTGGAATGCTGGCCTGGGGCAGGTCCCCGTCGGCCAGGCCCATCCGGTGCAGCGCGTCGTGTTCGAGCAGGGCGGTCTGTTCGGCCAGCTGCACCAGTACCTGGCCCTCGGCGGTGGCGGTGGCCGGGGTGCCGCGCTTGACCAGCAGGCGGCCGACCCGGTCCTCCAGCGCCTTGACCCGCTGCGAGATGGCCGAAGGGGTGACATTCAGCGACTGTGCGGCGCGGTCGAAGCTGCCTTCGCGGATCACCGCGGCCAAGGCGCGCAGCTGGGCATGGTCGATACGCATCGAATTAAGTTCCGCTAATGTTGGTTTAGGAAGTTTAGCTCGTCTTTTTCATGTTGCGGCGCGACAATGGCGCCCGTTCCGGTGCTGTCCGCCTTCGCGAGGCACCGTCCCCCAAGCAACACAAGGCAGTCCATCCCATGTTCTCGGTCATCTCCGCCAGCACCGGCCTCGGTGCCTGGTTCTCTGGTGCAGCTACCGGCATCGGCCTGTTCGCCGTGGTCGGGGCCCAGAGCGCCTTCATTCTGCGCCAGGGCATCCTGCGCAAGCACATCGTGCCGGTGGTTGCCACCTGCGCGGCCATCGATGCCATCTTCATCTTCGCCAGCGTGGCCGGCCTGCGCACGCTCACCTCGGCGCTGCCGTGGCTGACCACCGCCGTGCTGTGGACCGGCGTGGCGTTCCTGGCCTGGTATGCGATGAAGTCGGCGCGCCGTGCGATCGCCGGAGGCGGCGGCATGGGCGAGGCTGACAGCGATGACGGCAGCCGCCGTGCCGTACTGATGGCCGCGGTCGGTTTCTCGCTGATCAACCCGCACTTCTGGCTGGACATGATGGTGATCGGCTCGATTGCCGAGAACTTCGGCAATGCCCGCATGGCGTTCGCCGCCGGCGTGGTCACCGCCAGCTGCCTGTGGCTGACCGCGCAGGGCCTGGGCGCGCGCCTGCTGGCGCCGCTGTTCACCAAGTCCAGTACCTGGCGCGTGCTGGACGGCACCATCGCCGTGATCCTCAGCATCCTGGCCCTCACGTTAGCGGTGCGCGGGGTCCATTGACCCGGCGCACGCCCCCCGAACCCACGTCCTGACTCTCTCTCCAAGGTAGTGGTAACGACGGCACCGGCAACGGTGCCGTCGTTTTTTTTTGCCCCTGTGGCATCCGCCGCATGTACGTGCCTAGAATCGCGTATCCGGACAGGCTGTCCGGTTTTCCATGGGGGAAGGATGCGCAGGATTGTGCTGGCTGTGGTGCTGGGGGCTGTATCGGGCGGGGCAGCGGCGGCGACGCTGGATCTGGATCGTTTCCTGCGGCAGGAATCGTTCACCGACATCAAGATTTCGCCGGGCGGAGAGTACGTTGCCGCCACGGTACCGCTGGAAGCCGGGACGGCACTGGCGATCTATCGCATTGCCGACATGAAGATGGTCGGCAGCTTCCGTCCGCCACGCAACGACCATGCCCATACCTTCGACTGGGTCAGCAACGAGCGGTTGCTGGTGGGCATGGCGCAGAAACTCGGGCTGCTGGACCGGCCCACGCCGACCGGCGAGCTGTTCGGCATCAATGCCAACGGCAAGGGCGGCGAGCTGCTGGTCGGGTACCGGGTTGCCGACCAGAGCCTGGGTACCAACATCAAGGTCAAGCCGGCGGGCATGGTCGCTGCGTACCTCAGCGACGAACTGAAGGACGACGACCGCAACGTGCTGGTCACTGTGGTTCCCTTCGTCGGCAACTCGCATGCGCAGATCGAGCGCATGGACGTGATGACCGGTCGCCGCAACGCGGTGGCGCGCGCGCCTGTTGCCGATGCGCACTTCACCACCGATGAGCAGGGCGAGGTGCGTTTCGCGCGCGCTGCCGTCACCGATGGAACGCAGAAGCTCTACTACCGGGCGGGCAGCAACAGCGAGTGGATCCTGCTCAACGACGAGGCCCTGAGCAAGCGCATCGAAGTGCCGCTCGGTTTCTCGGCCGATGGTCGCCTGGCCTATCTGCAGGTCGAGCAGGCGGAAGGGCCCGACGCGATTGTCAGCTGGGACCCGCAGAGCAATGAGCGGCGCACCGTGCTGCGCGATGAAACCGCCGATCCGTCACGCATCATCCGCCGCCCGGGCAGCCGCGTGCCGGTGGGGGCGCTGTTCCTTGGCGGCGCGCCGCGAACGGCGTTCTTCGATGACGCCTCGGACGATGCGCGCCTCTACCGCAGCCTTGAAGCGGGCCTGGGGGGGCCGGTCTACATCACCTCCAGCACGCGCGATGGCAGGACCGTGCTGGTGGAGAGCTGGTCAGGCCGCAATCCCGGTGACTTCTATCTGTATGACACGGTGGGCAAGAGCGCCCGGCACCTGATCAGCCGCAGCGACTGGGTCGACCCGGCGCTGACCGCCGAGGTCCGCCCGATCAGCGTCAAGGCGCGCGATGGGCGCCCGCTGCATGGCTTCCTGACGATCCCGCACGGGCGCCAGGCGCGTGCGCTGCCGATGGTGGTGCTGCCGCACGGTGGGCCGATCGGTGTTTCCGACCAGGGCGCCTACGAGGTCGAGACCCAGATGCTGGCAGCGGCCGGATACGCGGTGCTGCAGGTCAATTTCCGCGGTTCTTCCGGCTATGGCCGGGCGCACATGCAGGCAGCGCGCAAGCAATGGGGGCTGTCGATGCAGGATGACGTCACCGATGCCACGCGCTGGGCCATCGAACAGGGCGTGGCCGACAAGGACCGCATCTGCATCTACGGCGCCAGCTACGGCGCCTATGCGGCGATGATGGGCGCGGTGCGCGAGCCGGGTCTCTACCAGTGTGCGGCCGGTTATGTCGGAATCTACGACTTGCCGCTGATGTATGCCCGGGGCGATATCCAGAGCGATGAATCAGGCCTGGCCTACCTGCGCAACTGGCTGGGATCGCCCAATGAGCTGGCAGAGCGCTCGCCGGTGAACCTGGCCGGGCAAGTGCGCGTGCCGGTATTCCTGGCCGCAGGGGGCCAGGACCAGCGTGCACCGATCGTGCACAGCGAGCGCATGGAGGCGGCGTTGAAGAAGGCCGGATCGCCGGTGGAGAGCCTGTACGTCAAGAACGAAGGGCATGGCTTCTACAACCTGGCCAACCAGCGCACCTACTACAGCCGGCTGCTGGCCTTCCTGTCGCGCAGCCTGGGTGGGGCCACCGCCGGCGAAGCAGCACCGGCCGGCAGCGGCAAGGCACCGTAACTGCATCGGCGCGCGTTGGACGCGCGCTTCGGCATGCCGGGCAGCCAGGCTGCCCGGTCAGAAAGGGGACACCATGAAGCATGTAATGCTGCTCGCCGTCCTGCTGTTGCTGTGCGGTGCCAGCCACGCGCGCGCAGCCGAGATCGCGCTGGACGACTACCTGCGGCGCGCCGAGTTCAACGACATCCAGCTTTCGCCCACCGGCGAGTACCTGGCCATGACCCTGCCTCTGGAAGGGGCAACGGCGGTGGCCGTGCTGCGCACCCGCACCATGGAACTGGTCGGCAATTTCCGGCCGCCGCGCAACAACCACGCCAACAGCGTCGATTGGGTGAGCGACAATCGCCTGCTGATCGGGCTGGCCGAGAAGTGGGGCGCGCTGGATGCGCCGCGCTCCACCGGCGAGCTCTATGCGATGGATGTCGACGGCAAGCGCGGGGATCTTCTGGTCGGCTACCGCGCGCGACCGGATGAGCCGGGCCTGGTCAGCGGCCGTGTGGTCGAGCCGGTGGCGGCGTTCCTGGCCGATCCGCTGGCCGGAGACGAGCGCAACGTACTGATCTCGCTGTGGCCGTTCGCCAACGACACCAGCGCGCGGCTTGAGCGGATGGACGTCATCACCGGCCGCCGCGTACTGGTCTCGCGCTCGCCGGTGCAGCGGGCAACCTTCACCACCGACAACGCTGGCGTGCTGCGCTTTGCCCGCGGCGCCGCCGCGGACAACATCAACAAGCTCTACTACCGGCAGGACGATTGGCGCTGGACCCTGCTCAACGACGAGGGCAGCAGCCACCGAATCGAACGCCCCATCGGTTTTTCCGCCGACAACCACCTGGCCTACCTCATCGTCGAACAGTCCACCGGCCCGGATGCGGTGGTCAGCTGGAATCCACAGACCGACGAGCGGCGAACCCTGCTGCGCGACGCAGTGGTCGACCCGGCCTCGATCATCTACCAGCCGGGCAGCCGTGTGCCGGTCGGCGTGCAGTTCGTGGGAGCGACCGCGCGCAGCGCGTTCTTCGACGAGCAGTCGCCCACCGCGCGGATCCAGCGCATGCTGGAAAAGGCCTTCCCCGGCCAGCGGGTCAGCCTGCTGTCGGCCACCCGTGACAACGCGCGCATCCTGGTCAAGGTCAGTTCGGGCGGCAATCCCGGGGACTGGTTCATGTTCAATACCGCCACCCGGGAAGCGGCGTTCCTGACCGCGCGCCAGCGCTGGTTCGACCGCGACGGAGCCGCCAGCGTGCGTCCGATCGCCCTGGCTGCGCGCGATGGCCTGCCGTTGCACGGCTTCCTGACCGTACCCAAAAGCAGTGACGGCCGCCGCCTGCCGATGGTGGTGATGCCGCACGGCGGGCCCATCGGCGAATTCGATGATGGTGGTTTCGAGCGTGACAACCAGCTGCTGGCCGCAGCCGGCTATGCGGTGCTGCAGGTCAATTTCCGCGGGTCGGGCAACTATGGTCGTGCCCACACCCAGGCTGCGGCGAAGCAATGGGGCCAGGCCATGCAGGATGACGTGACCGACGCCACGCGCTGGGCCATTGCCGAAGGCATCGCCGACCCACAGCGCATCTGCATCTATGGCGCCAGCTACGGCGCGTACTCGGCCATGATGGGCGCCGTGCGTGAGCCGGCGTTGTACCGGTGCGCCGCGGGCTATGTGGGCGTGTACGACCTGCCGCTCATGTTCAAGCGCGGTGATATCCAGGACCGCACTTCGGGCGTGAACTACCTGAATGAGTGGCTCGGCGATCCCGCGGCGCTGGCAGCGGTCTCGCCGGTGAACCTGGCGGCCAGGATCACGGTGCCGGTGCTGCTGGCGGCCGGGCGCGAAGACACGCGTGCGCCGGTGCAGCACACGCAGCGGATGGAAGCAGCCCTGAAGCAGGCCGGGGTGCCGGTGGAAGCGGTGTACTACCCGCGCGAAGGGCATGGCTTCTACGGCGAAGCCAGCCAGCGCGATTACTACACGCGCCTGCTGGCGTTCCTGTCGAAGCACCTGGGCGGGCCGAACGCCCAGGTTGCAGCATCGGTGGAAGAGGCCAAGGCGCCCTGAGCGGGCGCCGCTGCACCGGGCCTACTTCACCCCGTGCATCATCCGCTTCAACAGCGGCGCAGCAATGAAGGCGAGCACGGCGCAACCCAGGCCGATCCACATCAGCAGCCAGAACAGGTGTGCGTAGGCACCGGCGGCAGCCACCATGTCGAGTGATTCGCCTTCCGGCACCTCGATGGCCGCCAGCTTGCCGAACAGCGCGGCCAGCGTTTCCGAGAACGCAGTGGCCAGGAACCAGGTGCCCATCATCAGGCTCATCACCCGTGGCACCGCCAGTTGGGTCACTGCGGAAAGGCCGACCGGCGACAGGCACATCTCGCCGCTGGCCAGCAGGAAGTAGGCCAGCACCAGCCACCAGACACTGGCCATCTCACCGGTGGCGCCGACCTGCTGCGCGGCCAGCGCCAGCGGCACGAATGACAGCGCACCGATCACCAGGCCCCATGCCGACTTCACCGGCTTGCCGGGCTCCCAGCCGCGGCGGTCCATCCACGTCCACAATGCGGCGAAAGCCGGTGCCAGCAGTACCAGGAACAGGCCGCCAAGATAGGTCAGCGAACCGGCGGTCTGCGGAATCACCAGGCAGTCGCGCACCAGCAGCACCAGCATCAGTGCCACGATGCCGATGAAGAACGCACGTGGTGCGGCCGAACCGGGGCGCCGCTCGGACAGGCGCGCGCTGACCACGAAGCCCAGCGGTGCAAGCAACAGTGAAATGATCGACCACGGCAGCGGCGTACCGCCGGTGATCACCAGCGACGGCACGATGTCCTTGGTCAGCAGGCGGTCGGTGAAGGTCACCCACGAGCCGTAGGACTGCTCGTACATCGTGAAGAACACCAGCGCCATGAAGATCAGTACCATCAGCGCGATCATCTGCTGGCGCTGTACCGGTGTGCACTTCGTGCCGGTGAACCACGCGAACCAGACCAGCACGCCGCCCAGCACCACCAGCATCAGCATCAGCGCCAGGCTGATTTCACCGCCCAGCGCGAAGGCACCGTTGCCGGCGGCCCACATCAGCCACGCCACCGGCAGCACACCGAGCACCGCGCACAGATAGATGAGCCATTCGCGCGGCAGGCCCAGCACCTTCTGCTTCAGCGCGGCCGGCTGCGGCGGTTCGGCATGGCCCTGCAGGTATTTCTGGCCCCACAGGAACATCGCCAGGCCAGCCAGCATGCCGATGCCGGCCGCGCCGAAGCCGTACTTCCAGCCGTATGCTTCGCCGAGGAAGCCGCACACCAGCGAGGAGAACAGCGCGCCCAGGTTGATGCCGGCGTAGAACAGCGAGAAGCCCGAGTCACGGCGCGGATCGTCCTTGGCGTACAGCTTGCCGACGATGGTGGAGATGTTCGGCTTCAGGAAGCCCACGCCCATGATGATCAGCGCCAGCGACAGGTAGGTCACCGCCAGCGCCGAGGTGTCGCGCACCACTTCGCCGTTCACCCGGTACGCGGCATGGCCCTCGAAGGCCATGCCCAGGTGGCCGAGCACCAGCAGGATGCCGCCGAACAGCACCGCCCGGCGCATGCCCAGCCAGCGGTCGGCCAGCATGCCGCCGAACACCGGGATGCAGTAAACCAGCCCGCCGTAGGCGCCGAGCAGGTCCAGCCCGGCCTTGTCGCCGAACAGGTGGTACTTGGTGAGGTAGAGCAGCAGCAGCGCCTTCATGCCGTAGAAGGAGAAGCGCTCCCACATCTCGGTGAAGAAGCAGACGTAGACGCCCTTGGGATGGCCCAGGAAGTCGTCGGAGGCGGTAGCGGTCATCGACGGCGGCACAGCGGAAAGGGCGCGATTATAGGCCTGCAGCCGTGCCCGCGCCCGGTAGCGCCCCGCCAGCCTTCAGTAGCTCCACGCCACGCGTGGATGGCCGCCCGATTGACGGCCTACAGGTAGCGCAGCCAAGCCAGGTCGCGGCGGCGGGCCTTGAACCGGCCGAACAGCAGCGTCGGCGGGTACATCGCCACCGCCAGCGCGCAGGCCATCAGCAGCAGGCCGGCCACCGAATCCAGCGCGTACAGGCTGCCGTGGGTGGGGCCCCACGTAGCCAGCGCAGCCACGTACAGCAGCTTCAGCACGTACAGGTGCAGCAGGTAGAAGAACATCGGCGCCGCTCCGATGTCGGCCAGCGGGCGCAGGGCGCGGGCCACCGGCGGCCATTCGTACAGGCGCAGCAGCAACAGGCCCACGCCCAGGGTCAGCAGCAGGAACTGCAATGACGGCGGGTACTTGGTGATATTGAACACGCTCATCCACGTGCGCAGCGTGCTGGTCTGGTACTGCCACGGGGCATCCCCATACTGGTTGGCGAACCGCAGCAGGGCAAACAGGGCCAGCGCACCCAGACCGGCCCACAGCAGCCAGCGCTGGCGCTGCGCCGGGTCGCGGTCGCGGGCGAACCACGGCCCCATCAGGTAGCCCAGTACGATCACGCCGATCCACGGCAGCACCGGGTAGGAGGTGCGCAGGCGCAGTGCGCCGGCCTCGATCCAGTCGCGCTGGTGCAGCACTTTCCACAGCACGGCCAGCACGCCGTCGCCTTCCACGCGCACGCCATCGAACAGGTTGTGACCGGCCACCAGCAGCACGCCCAGCACCAGCAGCGCCGGGCGCGGCAGCCACAGCAGGCCGGCCAGCGCGATCATGCTCAGGCCGATGGCCCAGATCACCTGCAGGTACAGCGTGTCCGGCGGGAACTGGAAGGTCCAGGCGAAGTTGACCAGGGTCAGTTCCAGCACCGCCAGGAACAGGCCGCGCTTGAGCAGGAAGGCGGCGATCGCGCGGCGCGGGTCGGCCTGGCGCTGGCCATACAGCCACGCCGACAGGCCTGTGAGCAGCACGAACACCGGGGCGCACAGATGCGCCAGCAGGCGGCAAGCGAACAGGGCAGGGGATACGCTGGCCGCATCCATCGGGTCGCCGACCTGGTGCTGCAGGAAAAAGGTCTCGCGCACGTGGTCGAGCAGCATCAGCAGCATGACGGTGCCGCGCAGCTGGTCGATGGAGGCCAGCCGAGGGGAGGAAGGAGAAGCCACGTACGATGTTCGTTCGGCGTGACAGGATATAACATAACAATTGCCCGTTTCCAGCAGGCGCTGAGAGATGCCGACGAGCGCGTCCATCAGCTCAGGGCAGGCAGACCGCAGGACTCCAGCCCAGAGCGTCGTCGTAGCGGACCTGGATCGCCCGCAGGCTGCCATCGGCGTTCGCCTTCACGCAGAATCGGGCGCTATAGAACCGGGTGGCGCCCGTTCTGGTGGCCGACATCGTGACCTCATACAGGCGCCCAGACTGCAGCGTCATGGCCGCTTGCCCTGCAGCGGCGTTGGCTGGCACTTCTCCATAGAGGACGCAAGCGCCGGGTGGAAGCGGGAGTGACGCGGGATAGGAAAAGTCGAAAGACCATAGCCGCCGCAGCGGTGGAGTAATCGCGTCATACACCTCCACACCAAACACCTGAGGAGTCTCACCGATACGCTTGCGCTCTTTCCTGGGAAGCCCGAAACAGGGTCTGCCGGCGTGGTCAGTGACCTCGATCGCGCCAACGCGACTCCAGGCCGATGCGTGATCACAAAGGGGCATCGAGCAGAGCAAGGTCACGATGGCCATGACCGGCCCCTTGATCGGGCGCATACGAAGTGTGTTTTTCATAGGTCGGCTCGGCGACAGCATTTGGATCGTGAACACGATGCGTGGGGAGTCGAGACACTTCAAACGATGTTGGCTGGAATGCTGCAGCGGTGGCTGGCCTGCCCATGTGGGGCAGGGGGCCGCGGTATCCGGTACCCGGCAGCCCATTGGGATATGTGCCTGATGAGCTTGATGCGTTGGCCGAATTTGGTCAAAAGCGACTATCCCACCGGCGACCCGGCTGCAACCCTCCCGAACCGCACTGGACGTGACGCCCCCTGAACGCTAGCGTGACCAGGATTTTTTGCCAGCAGGGGCTTCCATGAACCACGACGCTGCGCCCAAGCAGCTCACCTTCCGCGCAGTGGCCCTGGCCATCGTGCTGGCGGTGGTGCTGTCGGCGGCCAACGCCTATCTCGGTCTGTTCGCAGGCCTGACCATCGCCACCGCCATTCCCGCGGCGGTCATTTCCATGGGCGTGCTGCGCCTGCTGGGCGGTGGTTCCATCCTCGAAAACAACATCGTCCAGACCGGCGCTTCGGCCGGTTCGTCCATCGCCGCCGGTGTCATCTTCACCATCCCGGCGCTGGTGATCATGGGCTACTGGCCGGACTTCAAGTACTGGTGGGTGCTGGGCATCGCCGGCCTGGGCGGCCTGCTGGGCGTGCTGTTCTCGGTGCCGCTGCGCCGTTCGATGATCGTCGAAGACCCGCTGCCGTTCCCGGAAGGCAAGGCCGCGGCCGAAGTGCTCAAGGCCGGTGAGAACCCCGGCCCGGGCCTGAAGATCCTCGGCCTGTCGGCGGTGATCGGTGCCTTCGTCAAGCTGGCCGCCGAAAGCGGCCTGCGCCTGATCCCCGATGCCTGGGCCACTTCGGCCTACGTCGGCAGCTCCAAGATCACCGCCTTCATCGGCACCAACCTGTCGCCGGCACTGCTCGGCGTGGGCTACATCGTCGGCCTCAACGTCGGCATCGTGGTGGTGTCCGGTTCGATCCTGACCTGGCACATCGCCATTCCGATCTACCAGGCATTCTTCATGAACACCGATCCGGCCCTGGCTGCGTCGGTCGCCACCGCCTCGTCCACCGAGGCCGCGTTCGCCATCTGGGGCGCGAAGATGCGCTACCTGGGCGTCGGCGCGATGCTGATCGGTGGCATCTGGACCCTGATTTCGCTGCGCAAGTCGCTGCTGAACGGTGTCAAGAGCGGCTTCGCGGCTGCACGCAAGAGCGGTGGCCCGGTGCTGGCGCACACCGAGCGCGACCTGCCGATGAAGTGGATGCTGGTGGCCCTGGTGGTGTTCGTGCTGCCGCTGCTGGCCCTGTACCAGGCCATCGTCGGCCAGTGGCATGTGTCGATCCCGATGACCCTCATCATGATCGTCGCCGGCTTCCTGTTCGTTTCGGTCTCGGCCTACCTGGCCGGCCTGATCGGCTCGTCCAACAACCCGGTCTCGGGCATCACCATTTCCACCATCCTGTTCGCCTCGGCGGTGCTGGTGCTGCTGCTGGGCAAGGATGGCCTGCAGCCGGTCGGTGCCTTCGGTGCGCCGCTGGGTGCGGTGGCCGCGATCATGATCGGCGCAGTGGTGTGCTGTGCCGCGGCGGTCGGCGGTGACAACCTGCAGGACCTCAAGGCCGGCTACATCGTCGGCGCCACCCCGTGGAAGCAGCAGCTGATGCTGGGCATCGGTGCGTTCTCGTGCGCGCTGATCATGGCCCCGGTGCTGAACCTGCTGGCCACCGCCTACGGCATCGGCGTGAAGTCCGAGCTGCACCCGAACGCGCTGGCCGCGCCGCAGGCCAACCTGATGGCCTCGGTGGCCAAGGGCCTGTTCGGTGGTGAGCTGCCCTGGACCTTCATCGGCATCGGTGCCGTGGTCGGCGCCGCCATCATTGCCTTTGACAGCTGGCTGAAGTCGCGCAACGCACGTTTCCGCGTGCCGGTGCTGGCCGCCGCCATCGGTATCTACCTGCCGCTGGAGCTGATGGTGCCGATCTTCCTCGGTGGCCTGATTGCCCACCTGGTCGAGCGTTTCCACAAGGTGCGCGCCGATGACGAAGAGGGCCGCGACCGCGTGCACAAGCCGGGCGTGCTGTTCGCTGCCGGCCTGATTACCGGCGAAGCGCTGATGGGCATCGCCATCGCCGTGCCGATCGTGGTCAGCAGCCGCGCCGACGTGCTGGCCGTGCCGTTCCACCTGCCGGGCGCACAGTGGATCGGCCTGGCCGTGCTGTTCCTGGTCGGCTGGCTGATCTACCGCACCGGCAAGCGCGCCGTGGCGTAAGGGGTGGGTCGGATCCCTTCCGGCAGGGAAGGGCTCTGACTCCAGGTTTGATGGGTAGTGCCGGCCGCTGGCCGGCAACCCCGGAACCCATGAAGGCCCATGAGTGCCGGCCAGCGGCCGGCACTACCGCAAACCCCGCTTCGGCGCGGGTTTGCCCGTTCTGGCGGCTGCTCGATCACAGCCATGACCGATGGCCTTGGCAGCCCCGGCCGCACGGGCCTAACATCGGTTTTTTGCCGTCCTGCGGAGACCCCGATGAAACTGCGTCATGCCCTGCTGCCACTGAGCCTGCTGGCCGCCCTGCCCAGCGTCGCCGCTGCCCGTGGCCTGGAAGTCCGCGACATGGTGGCCATGGACCGCGTCTCCGCGCCGGTACTGACCGCGGACGGTGGCACCGTGGTGTTCGCCAAGCGCAGCGTGGACGCCAACCTGAAGGCCTCCACCGCGCTGTTCGCACGCAACCTGCTCACCCGTGATGCGGCACCGCCGAAGCAGATCACCCCGGCCGGCTGGAACGTCAATTCCGCTTCACTGTCGGCCGATGGCCAGACCGTGTACTTCCTCAGTGCCCGGAACGGCAGCCAGCAGCTGTACGCACAGCCGATCAGCGGTGGCACCCCGCGCCAGCTGACCGACTTCGCGGTTGACGTGGACAGCTACCACGTGTCGCCGCAGGACGACCGCGTGCTGTTCAGCGCCGGCGTGTTCCAGGCCTGTGCCTCGGACCTGGCCTGCACCGATAAGAAGCTCAAGGACAACAAGGACGCCAAGGCCAGCGGCAAGGTCTTCGATTCGCTGTTCGTGCGCCATTGGGATACCTGGAATGACGGCCGCCGCAACACCCTGTTCGTGGCGCCGCTGCCGGCGGCCAAGGCCGGTCCGGTCAAGGGTGCGTCGGCGCTGAGCGCGACCATCGATGGCGATGCACCGTCCAAGCCGTTCGGCGGCAATGATGACTTCGCGTGGTCGCCGGATGGCGCCAGCGTGGTGGCCAGCATCCGCGTGGCTGGCAAGCAGGAGCCGTGGTCGACCAACTTCGACCTGTACCGCTTCGACGCCGCCGGCAAGCAGGCACCGGTCAACCTGACCGCGTCCAACCCGGCCTGGGATGCCGGCCCGGTGTTCAGCGCCGACGGCAAGACCCTGTTCTACCGCGCGATGAAGCGCCCGGGCTTCGAGGCCGACCGCTTCGGCCTGATGGCGATGGACCTGGCCAGCGGCAAGACCCGCGAGATCGCCCCGCAGTGGGATCGCTCGGCCGGTGGCATCGCCCTGTCCGCTGATGGCGCCAGCATCTACACCACCGCCGATGACCTCGGCGAGCACCCGCTGTTCCAGATCGACGTGGCCAGCGGCAAGGCCACCAAGCTGATCGGCGACGGCAGCGTGACCGCGGTCGACGTGGCCGGCAACAGCGTGGCGATCACCCGCAACAGCCTGAAGAGCAACGACCAGGTACTGGTCGGCCTGCTGCCGGCCGCTGGCCAGCCGATCGGCGAGCTGCGCGCGCTGACCCCGGCCGCTGGCGAGGTGCTGAAGGACGTGTCCTTCGGCGACTACGAGCAGTTCGAGTTCAAGGGCTGGAACAACGACACCGTGCACGGCTACGTGGTCAAGCCGCACAACTACCAGGAAGGCAAGTCCTACCCGGTCGCGTTCCTGATCCACGGCGGCCCGCAGGGCAGCTTCGGCAACGGCTGGAGCTACCGCTGGAACCCGCAGACGTACGCGGGCCAGGGCTACGCGGTGGTGATGATCGACTTCCACGGTTCCACCGGTTACGGCCAGGCCTTCACCGATGCGATCAGCCAGCACTGGGGCGACCGCCCGCTGGAAGACCTGCAGAAGGGCTGGGACGCGGCGCTGAAGAAGTATTCCTTCCTCAACGGTGACAAGGCCTGTGCACTGGGCGCCAGCTACGGTGGCTTCATGGTCAACTGGATCGCCGGCAACTGGAATGGCCCGTTCAAGTGCCTGGTCAACCATGACGGCGTGTTCGACCAGCGCATGATGGGCTACGCCACCGAAGAGCTGTGGTTCACCGAGTGGGAGCAGGGCGGTACGCCGTACCAGAAGGCCGCCAACTACGAGAAGTTCAACCCGGTCAACCACGTGGCGGACTGGAAGAAGCCGATCCTGGTCATCCACGGCCAGCAGGACTTCCGCATTCCGGTCGAGCAGGGCCTGGCTGCGTTCACCGCGGCCCAGCGGCAGGGCATCGAATCGAAGTTCCTGTACTTCCCGGACGAGAACCACTGGGTGCTGAAGCCGAACAACAGCATCCTGTGGCATGACACCGTCAATGCCTGGCTGAAGCAGCACAT
>NZ_JAOEDV010000057.1:0-28918 GCF_029837545.1 Stenotrophomonas sp. GD04024
ATCCGTGAGCACATCCATGTCGAAGATCGAAGTTTCCTCCGCCACCATGACCCCGCGCGAGATCGTGCAGGAACTGGACCGGCACATCGTCGGCCAGCACGACGCCAAGCGCGCGGTGGCCATCGCCCTGCGCAACCGCTGGCGCCGCATGCAGCTGGTGCCCGAGCTGCGCAATGAAGTGATGCCGAAGAACATCCTGATGATCGGCCCGACCGGCGTCGGCAAGACCGAGATCGCGCGCCGCCTGGCCACGCTGGCCAACGCGCCGTTCGTCAAGGTCGAAGCGACCCGCTTCACCGAAGTGGGCTACGTCGGCAAGGACGTCGAGCAGATCATCCGTGACCTGGCCGATACCGCAGTGAAGCTGTACCGCGAACAGGCCAAGGTGCGCGTGCGTACGCAGGCCGAAGAACGCGCCGAAGACCGCATCCTCGATGCGCTGTTGCCGCGCCGCAGTGGCGGCATCGGTTTCGATCCGGAAGTGGCCCGCAACGAACCGTCGGCGCAGGACAACGAGACCCGCATCAAGTTCCGCAAGATGCTGCGCAATGGCGAACTGGACGAACGCGAGATCGAACTCGACCTGGCCGCCAATGTCAGCATGGACATCATGACCCCGCCGGGCATGGAGGAAATGGGCCAGCAGCTGAAGTCGATGTTCGCCAACCTCGGTGGCGGTGCCAAGGCGCACAAGCGCACGCTGACCATCAAGGCCGCGCGCCCGCTGCTGATCGAGGAAGAAGCCGGCAAGCTGGTCAATGAGGACGATATCCGCACCGCGGCGATCGAAGCCTGCGAACAGCACGGCATCGTCTTCATCGACGAGATCGACAAGGTCGCCAAGCGTGGCGATAACGTGGGCGGCGGCGATGTGTCGCGCGAAGGCGTGCAGCGTGACCTGCTGCCGCTGGTGGAAGGCTCCAACGTGTCCACCAAGTACGGCACGATCAAGACCGACCACATCCTGTTCATCGCGTCGGGCGCGTTCCACCTGGCCAAGCCCAGCGATCTGATTCCGGAGCTGCAGGGCCGATTCCCGATCCGCGTGGAGCTGGGCGCGCTGAGCAAGAACGATTTCGTGTGCATCCTGACCGAGCCGAAGGCCGCGCTGACCAAGCAGTACGAAGCGCTGCTGGCCACCGAGGGCGTCAAGGTCAGCTTCACCGCCGATGCCATCGAGCGCCTGGCCGAGATCGCCTTCCAGGTGAACGAACGGCAGGAAAACATCGGCGCTCGTCGCCTGCATACCGTGCTGGAGCGCCTGCTGGATTCGCTCAGCTACGAGGCACCGGATCGCGACGGCGAGACGCTGGCCATCGACAGTGCCTACGTCGATGCGCATCTGGGCGAGCTGGTGCAGGACCCGGACCTGAGCCGCTACATCCTGTAATGCACAAGGCCGCCGAAAGGCGGCCTTTTTTTGCGCGAAGGGCATCCACGCATGACGTGGATTCACTGTCTGGCGCGGTAGGCCCGCAGTACCTGGTCGATCACCGCGTTGGTGCGGGCGGCGCTGAGGCCGGTCGAGGGCGAGCGTCCGTGGCCGCGTAGTTCGTCGACGAGATGGGCGATCAACGGCTGCTGGATCGAAGGCGGGTTCGGGATCTCGAACGCCTGCATGCCCGCGTCGGTTTCCAGCAGCACCGGGGCGTCCTCGAAGGTGGCAAAACGCAGCTGCCCACGGTCGCCGGTGATTTCGATCTCATCCTGGCGCCGGAACGCACAGAAGCTCCACTGCGCGATGCCGTGCGCACCGGTTCCGGTGCGGAAGCACATCGAGACGCTGTCCTCGGCGGCATACGCGCCTGCCTGCGAACTGGCAAGGCCGCTGACATTGCCCAGCGGGCCCAGCAGATGGTCGAGCAGGTCCAGGGTGTGCGAGCCGAGATCGACGAACAGGCCGCCGCCGGAGATGGCAGGGTTGGTCCGCCAGAAGTCCGGCGATGTGGCATGCGCCGAGTGTGGCCGGTGCAGGGTCGCGCGCACGCTGCGTGGCATACCGATCGCGCCGCTGTCGAGCAACTGCTTGACCTTCTCGAAGCGGGGCAGGGCGCGTCGGTAATAGGCAACGAACACCGGTACGCCACTGCGTGCGCTGGCCTCCAGAATGCGCACGCACTCGCCATGGTCCATGGCCATGGGCTTTTCGATATAGACCGGCTTGCCCGCCGCAATGGCCTGCAACGCGTACTGCATGTGGGTGGAGGGCGGCGTGGCGACGTAGATCGCGTTCACCTCCGGATCGGCGATGAGCGCATCGGTATCGGCATACCAGCGGGGAATCGCATGGCGCCGTGCGTAGTCCTCGGCCAGTGCCGCATTGCGGCGCATCACGGCAGCCACCCGTGAACCGGGCGTGCCGGCCAGCGCAGGGCCACTCTTCTTTTCGGTGACGCTGCCGCAACCGATGAAGCCCCATACCACGTTGTCCAGGATCATCGCTGCGGTTCCGGGGAGAAGCAGGGAGGGTGCAGGGCCGCGGCGGCAGGCGCAACCCGGTTCACGCCTCCGGCAACGGCTCGGGCACCGTCCCGGGCACGAATACGCCGTCCTTCACGTAGGCGGCCAGGGTCATGTCCAGCGCGAGCATGCCGTCGCGCTTGAGATCCATCAGTTCCGGTTCGACCATCGCCCCATGCAGCACGCCCAGCACCGTGGCGTGCAGCATGCGCGCGGCGATCTTCGGGTCGGCGCCGTCGCGCAGCTGGCCCAGGTCCCTGGCGCGACGCAACGCCCGTTCCATGCGATCCAGCGCATCGCGGAAACCGGCCTGCTGCATTTCGGTCAGCACCCTGGTGTCGGCCGAGGCATCGCTGCGCAGCATGATCTCCATGGTCTTGCGCAGGCGCTCGTCCTCGGACAGCTCGATGAACGAGTGGATCATCACCGCGCGCAGGTCTTCCACCGGTGTATCGCGCTGGTCGGTGGAGGTGCGTTCCAGTTCCTGCATGAAGGGCAGGTGCACGCGCTCGACGATCGCGGTCAGCGCCTCGCTCTTGTTCTTGAAGTGCCAGTACACCGCGCCCCGGGTATAGCCAGCGCGGGCGCCGATCATCTCCAGCGTGGTACGGGCCACGCCGTGTTCATGGAAGCAGGCTTCGGCGGCGTCAAGGATGCCTTCCCGGGTTGCCTGGGTGTCCTCTTTGGTCTTGCGGGCCATGGGTGTGGGTACGAGTGCGGGTGAAACGTGGCTGAATTGTACCGGTTTACAAACAAACACGCATGTATGTATATTTCGCACCCATCATTCCCGCCGTGTGCGTGGCAGGCCCGTTCTGGCTACCACTCACCGCCGGCATGCGTTGTCTGCTGGCGCTTTTGGCCCGTATCAGCGTTTTTTGAGATTCCTTCCCCTAAGAGCCTTTCCGTCATGTTGCTGAGCCGAATCCGACCCTTCGCGCTGTCGCTGGCCATCGCCGCGACCGTGGCTGCCTGTGGCGGCCAACCCCAGGCCCCCGAACAGGGCCCGGGTGACGTCACCGTGGTCACGCTGAAGTCCGAGACCGTGGGCCTGACCCGCGAACTGCCTGGCCGTACCAATGCCTTCCTGGTGGCCGAAGTGCGCCCGCAGGTCAACGGCATCGTTGCCAAGCGCCTGTTCACCGAGGGCGGCATGGTCAAGGCCGGCGAACCGCTGTACCAGATCGAGGACGCCAGCTACCGCGCCCAGGCCAACAGTGCCCGCGCTCAGCTGGCCCGCGCCGAAGCCACTGCCAACGCCGCCCGCCTGAGCGCCAAGCGCATCACCGAGCTGGCCAAGGTCGACGCGGTCAGCCAGCAGGACCTGGAAAACGCCGTGGCCGCGCAGAAGCAAGCCGAGGCCGACGTCGGTGCCGCCAAGGCCTCGCTGGACGCGGCCAACGTCACCCTCGGCTACGCCCGCATCACCGCGCCGATCAGCGGCCGCATCGGCAAGTCCAGCGTCACCCAGGGTGCGCTGGTCAGCGCCGGCCAGGCCAATGCGCTGGCCACCGTGCAGCAGCTGGACCCGATCTACGTCGATCTGACCCAGTCATCGGCCGAGCTGCTGCAGCTGCGTCGCGAACTGGCCGCCGGCCGCCTGCAGGACAACCAGACGCTGCCGGTCAGCATCCTGATGGAAGACGGCAGCACTTTCGAGCACAAGGGCACGCTGGAGTTCTCCGAAGTCAGCGTCGATCCGGCCACCGGCAGCTTCGGCCTGCGCGTGAAGGTGGACAACCCCGACGGCCTGCTGATGCCGGGCATGTACGTGCGTGCGGTGATCGGCGGCGGCGTGCGCAGCGATGCGGTGCTGGTACCGATGCAGGGCATCGCCCGTGATCCGAAGGGCGACACCACGGCGATGGTGGTCGACAAGGACAACAAGGTCGAAGTGCGCCCGGTCAAGGTCAGCCGCACGGTCGGCGACAAGTGGCTGGTCGATGACGGCCTGAAGGCCGGAGACAAGGTCATTGTCGAAGGCCTGCAGAAGATCGGCCCCGGCATGCCGGTCAAGGCCACCGAAAAGGGCGCTGCACCGGCCAAGCCGGCGGCAGCCGCCCAGCCTGCCGCCCCGGCCGGCGACGCGAAGTAAGCGGAGAACCCCATGGCACGCTTTTTCATCGATCGACCCATCTTCGCGTGGGTGATCGCCATCATCATCATGCTCGCCGGCGGCCTGGCCCTGTTCAAGCTGCCGGTCTCGATGTACCCCAACGTCGCACCGCCGGCGGTGGAAATCAGCGCCACCTATCCGGGTGCATCGGCCAAGGTGGTCGAGGACTCGGTGACGCAGATCATCGAGCAGAACATGAAGGGCCTTGATGGCCTGATCTACTTCTCCTCCAACAGCTCGTCCAACGGCCAGGCCACCATCACCCTGACCTTCGAGAGCGGCACCAACCCGGACATCGCCCAGGTGCAGGTGCAGAACAAGCTGCAGCTGGCCATGCCGCTGCTGCCGCAGGAAGTGCAGCGGCAGGGCATCAACGTGGCCAAGTCCAGCTCGGGCTTCCTGAACGTCATCGCGTTCGTGTCCGAGAACGGCAGCATGGACGCCAACGACATCGCCGACTACGTCGGTTCCAACGTCGTCGACCGTCTGAGCCGCGTGCCGGGCGTGGGCAACATCCAGGTGTTCGGTGGCAAGTACGCCATGCGCATCTGGCTGGATCCGAACAAGCTGCACACCTACGGCCTGTCGGTCGCGGAAGTGACGGCAGCGGTGAAGGCGCAGAACGCCCAGGTGGCCATCGGCCAGCTTGGCGGTGCGCCGTCGGTCAAGGGCCAGCAGCTCAACGCCACCATCAACGCGCAGTCGCGCCTGCAGACCCCGGAGCAGTTCCGCAACATCATCGTGCGCGGTGCGCAGGACGGTGCCGAACTGCGCCTGGGTGATGTCGCACGCGTCGAACTGGGTGCCGAGTCCTACGACTTCGTCACCCGCTACAACGGCCAGCCGGCCAGCGGCCTGGCGGTCACCCTGGCCACCGGCGCCAACGCGCTGGACACCGCGGCCGGCGTGGATGCCGCGCTGCAGGACATGAAGAGCTTCTTCCCGGCCGGCCTGAAGGCCGAGATCCCGTACGACACCACCCCGTTCGTGCGCGTGTCGATCAAGGGTGTGGTGCAGACCCTGATCGAAGCGATCGTGCTGGTGTTCGTGGTGATGTACCTGTTCCTGCAGAACTTCCGCGCCACCCTGATCCCGACCATCGCCGTGCCGGTGGTGCTGCTGGGTACCTTCGGCGTGCTGGCGATGCTGGGCTTCTCGGTGAACATGTTGACCATGTTCGCGATGGTGCTGGCGATCGGCCTGCTGGTGGACGATGCCATCGTGGTGGTGGAGAACGTCGAGCGCATCATGTCCGAGGAAGGACTGTCGCCGCTCGAAGCGACCCGCAAGTCGATGGGCCAGATCACCGGCGCGCTGGTGGGTATCGGCCTGGTGCTGTCGGCGGTGTTCGTGCCGATGGCCTTCATGAGCGGCTCCACCGGCGTTATCTATCGCCAGTTCTCTGCCACGATCGTCTCGGCGATGGCGTTGTCGGTGCTGGTCGCGATCGTGCTGACCCCGGCGCTGTGCGCGACCATGCTCAAGCCGCTGAAGAAGGGTGAGCACCACGTCGCGCACAAGGGCTGGTCCGGTCGCTTCTTCAACGGTTTCAACCGTGGTTTCGACCGCACCAGCGAAAGCTACCAGCGTGGCGTGCGCGGCATCATCCACCGTCCGTGGCGTTTCATGGGCATCGTGGCGGCGCTGTTCGTGCTGATGGGCGTGCTGTTCGTGCGCCTGCCCAGTTCGTTCCTGCCCAACGAGGACCAGGGCGTGCTGATGGCGCTGGTGCAGGCACCGGTCGGTGCCACCCAGGAGCGCACGCTGGAATCGATCACGGCACTGGAAAACCACTTCCTGCAGAACGAGAAGGATGCGGTGGAATCGGTGTTCTCGGTGCAGGGCTTCAGCTTCGCCGGCATGGGACAGAACGCGGGCATGGCCTTCGTCAAGCTGAAGGACTGGAGCGAGCGTGACGCCGACAACGGCGTGATGCCGATCACCGGGCGCGCGATGGCGGCACTGGGCCAGATCAAGGATGCCTTCATCTTCGCCTTCCCGCCGCCGGCCATTCCGGAACTGGGTACCGCCTCGGGCTACACCTTCTTCCTGAAGGACAACAGTGGCCAGGGCCACGAGGCCCTGGTGGCCGCGCGCAACCAGCTGCTGGGCCTTGCCGCAGGCAGCAAGAAGCTGGCCAACGTGCGCCCGAACGGCCAGGAAGACACGCCGCAGTTCCGCATCGACATCGATGCGGCCAAGGCGACCTCGCTGGGGCTGTCGATCGACCAGATCAACGGCACCCTGGCCGCCGCGTGGGGCAGTTCGTACATCGATGACTTCGTCGATCGCGGCCGCGTCAAGCGCGTGTTCGTGCAGGCCGACCAGCCGTTCCGCATGGTGCCGGAGGACTTCGACCTCTGGTCGGTGAAGAACGACAAGGGCGAGATGGTGCCGTTCAGCGCGTTCGCCAGCAAGCACTGGGACTACGGTTCGCCGCGCCTGGAGCGCTACAACGGTGTGTCGGCGATGGAAATCCAGGGCGAACCGGCCCCAGGCGTCGCCTCCGGTGATGCCATGGCCGAGATCGAACAGCTGGCCAAGCAGCTGCCGGCGGGCTTCGGCATCGAATGGACGGCGATGTCCTACCAGGAACGCCAGGCTGGCTCGCAGACGCCGCTGCTGTACACGCTGTCGCTGATGATCGTGTTCCTGTGCCTGGCCGCGATGTATGAAAGCTGGAGCGTGCCGACCGCCGTGCTGCTGGCCGCCCCGCTGGGCATCCTCGGCGCGGTGCTGGCCAACACCTTCAAGGGCCTGGAACGCGACATCTACTTCCAGGTGGCGATGTTGACCACGGTGGGCCTGACCAGCAAGAACGCGATCCTGATCGTCGAGTTCGCCAAGGAAAACCTGGAGAAGGGCGCCAGCCTGATCGAGTCGATCATGCATGCCGTGCGCGACCGCCTGCGCCCGATCGTGATGACCTCGCTGGCTTTCGGCATGGGCGTGGTACCGCTGGCGATCTCCACCGGTGCCGGCTCCGGCGCCAAGCAGGCGATCGGCACCGGCGTGCTCGGCGGCATGATCGTCGGCACCGTGCTCGGCGTGTTCTTCGTGCCGCTGTTCTTCGTCGTGGTGCAGCGCGTGTTCAAGCGCAAATCCACGACGTAATCGAAACGGTAGTGCCGGTCCCAGGCCGGCGTTATCGAAACGGTAGTGCCGGCCGCTGGCCGGCATCACCTCCTGCCTTCCGGCAGTACCGATGGAAGTCATCCCATGAAAAGTGCATCCCTGTTCCTTTCCATTGCCGCCGCGCTTGCGCTGGCCGGCTGCTCCACCCTGGTGCCGAAGAACACCGCCGTCGCGCCGGCCATTCCGGCGCAGTGGCCGGCCGAGGCCACGCAGGGCCAAGTGGCCGATGTTGCCGCCGTCGGCTGGCGCGACTTCTTCACCGACGCGCGACTGCAGCAGGTGATCGACCAGTCGCTGCAGAACAACCGCGACCTGCGCGTGGCCGTGCTCAACGTGGAACGCGCACGCGGCCAGTACCGCGTGCAGCGCGCCGACCGCGTACCCGGCGTGGCCGTCACCGGCCAGATGCAGCGCCAGGGCACCGACGCCGGCGTCACCGAGCAGTTCACCGCGGGCGTGGGCGTGGCCGAGTTCGAGCTCGACCTGTTCGGCCGCGTGCGCAACCTCAGCGAGGCGGCGCTGCAGCAGTACTTCGCTGTGGCGGCCAATCGCCGCAATGCGCAGCTGAGCCTGGTGGCCGAGACCGCCACGGCGTGGCTGACCTATGGTGCCGACGCACAGCGGCTGAAGATCGCCGATGCCACGCTGAAGTCCTACGAGGATTCGCTGCGCCTGGCCGAAGCCCGCCATGAGCGCGGCGGCAGTTCGGCACTGGAACTGACCCAGACCCGTACGCTGGTGGAAACCGCGCGCACCGATGCTGCACGCCTGCGTGGGCAGCTGGCCCAGGACCGCAACGCGCTGGCACTGCTGGCCGGTGGCCAGTTGGATCCGTCGCTGCTGCCGGACAACATCGAGCCGCAGCTGCTGGCGCTGGCACCGCCGCCGGCCGGCCTGCCCAGCGACGTGCTGCTGCAGCGCCCGGACATCATGGCCGCCGAACACCAGCTGCTGGCCGCCAACGCCAACATCGGCGCGGCGCGCGCGGCGTTCTTCCCGAGCATCTCGCTGACCGGCAGCATTGGCAGTGGTTCGAGCGAACTGTCCAACCTGTTCGACAGCGGCACCCGCGTGTGGAGCTTCCTGCCGAAGATCACCCTGCCGATCTTCCAGGGCGGCAAGCTGCGCGCCAACCTGGCCATTGCCAACGCCGACCGCGATATCGCGCTGGCGCAGTACGAGAAATCGATCCAGGTCGGCTTCCGCGAAACCGCCGACGCGCTTGCGCTGAATGTCAGCCTGGATGAGCAGGTGAGTGCACAGCAGCGCCTGGTGGATGCGGCCGAACAGGCCAACCGCCTGTCACAGGCGCGCTACGACGCCGGCCTGGACAGCTTCGTCACCCTGCTCGATGCACGGCGTACCGCCTACAACGCGCAGCAGACGCAGCTGCAGGCGCAGCTGGCCCAGCAGGCCAACCGCATCACGTTGTACAAGGTGCTGGGCGGCGGCTGGCACGAGCGCAGCTGAGAGAAGCCGGCCAGCGGCCGGCTCTACCTGGATGATCGGTGGGAGTGCCGGCCGCTGGCCGGCATTGTCATTCCAGGGGCTGCTACACCGCCTCATCGTCGCGGCGGGTGGCATGGCAGGCGCGCACCCGTGCCAGCGCGTCGCCGGCTTCGCGCGCCATGCGCTCGTACTCGCGGCGGATCTCTTCCAGCCGCTCTTCGTCCAGCTCTTCCAGGTCGAGCAGCTCGTTGTTGGCCTCGGCCGTCGCGCGGATCAGCTCGTCGAGCTTGATCTGCATCGCCGCGGTGTCCGAGTTCTGCGTGTGCTGGATCAGGAACACCATCAGGAAGGTGATGATGGTGGTACCGGTGTTGATCACCAGCTGCCAGGTGTCGTTGAAACCGAACAGCGGGCCACTGATGCCCCAGATCACCACGATCGCGACCGCAGCCAGGAAGGTCCACGGCGAACCGGTGGCGGCCGCGGCCTTCTTGGCGATCGTATTGAACAGGTTTCCTGCTTTCATCGTCGTCGTCCCACTCAGGTGACGAGGATGATCGGCAGTGCCTTGTGCAGGGGCCGTGCAGCTCAGGCGCGCAGGCGCGGAGCGTCCTGCAGGCGCACCCGGCTGGTCTGGTAGACGTGCTGCCAGCAGCGGTCGACGAACTCGCGGGCCTGGGCTTCACTCAGGCGCGGCATGATCTGCAGGGCGTACTGGGTCTGGAACATCTCGTCGCGCTGCGCATTGCTGGCGCGCGGCTGGGTGATCAGCGAATCGCAGGCGAACTTGATCCACGGTACGTACGAGCCGAACGAATTGTGCGGCAGGGCGCCGTCGGCATGCTGGCGACGCCAGTGGTCAAGCTCGGCGTCTACGTTGATGACCGGGGGAATGGTGGGAACTTCAGCGTGCATGTCGATCCAATCGGTTGAAGTGGATGGGAGTGGGGGTTCATCGCAGTGTGGCCTGAGCGGCAGTGGATGCCGCGTCAGGGAGATGTGCAGCCAGCGTTGCGATTGCCGATCAGTTGCGCATGCTCGACCGCGCCCATTTCTTCGGCCATGTCGGCCATTGCGTTGCACAGGCGCTCGTGGTCGAGCGGACGGCCTTGTACCAGTTCCAGCTGCAGGCCCTGGTAGGCCGTCCAGAACAGGGCGCCACGCTGATGCAGCGCGAACTGCTGCTGCAGGCGCGTGCGGATGGCGGCGAGGATCGGGTCGGGCGTGGGGCGTACGGCGTGCGCGCACATGGCTGGCTCCGCCGGGGGAAGTAGGTCCCGGTAGCCCCACCCTAGGCGGTCTGCGCGGGTGGGGTGTTACCGCAGCGTGTGCAGGCAGTCCAGCTGACTGTGCACGGGTTCACAGCAATCGCCGCAAACGCTGCCGGCACTAGGGCGTGCCAGGACTGAAGCGTTCATTAAGCAGGTTCAACCGTACGCTGCGCCGTGCTCATTCGCCGATGTCTTCGTTCCAGATCTCCGGATGCTGCGCAATGAAGCCGCCGAGCAGATCGACGCATTCCTGGCTGTCGAGATCGATCACGTTGACGCCGTTTTCGCGCAGCCAGTCGATGCCGCCCTGGAAGGTACGCGATTCGCCCACCACCACCGTGCCGATGTTGAACTGGCGCACCAGCCCCGAGCAGTACCAGCACGGGGCCAGGGTGGTGACCATGATGGTGTCCTGGTAGCGACGCTGGCGGCCGGCCTTGCGGAACGCGTCGGTCTCGCCGTGCACGGAAGGGTCGCCTTCCTGCACGCGTCGGTTGTGGCCACAGCCGAGCAGGCGGCCATCGTTGTGGTACAGCGCCGCGCCGATCGGCACGCCGCCCTCGGCCAGGCCCTGTCGGGCTTCGGCGATGGCGGTCTGCAGCAGGGCCTGGTAGTCGGGCGTGGTGATCATGCGGGGCTCCGGTAAGTCGTGGCCCGCCATGATACGGGCAGGGGGTGCCGCTGGCTCCCGGCGGTGCGATAATCGGGGCCATGAGCGAATCCCCCTACAAAGCCGGTACCACCCATTTCGGGTTCCGCGACGTCGCCGCCAAGGACAAGCAGAAGCTGGTCGGCCAGGTGTTCACCTCGGTCGCGCGCAACTACGACCTGATGAACGACCTGATGAGCCTGGGCGTGCACCGGGCGTGGAAGCGCTACTACGTGGCGACCGCGCAGGTGAAGCCGGGCGACCGCGTGCTCGACCTGGCCGGTGGCACCGGCGACATCGCCGCCCTGCTGAAGGAGCGCGTGGGCGCCGAAGGCTCGGTGGTGCTGGGCGACATCAACGCCGGCATGCTGTCGGTCGGCCGTGACCGCCTGACCAACCGCGGCCTGGTGCTCGGCCTGGACTACGTGCAGTGCAACGCCGAGGCCCTGCCGTTCCCGGACAACAGCTTCGATCTGGTCACCATCGCCTTCGGCCTGCGCAACGTGACGGACAAGGACGCCGGCCTGCGCGAGATGTACCGCGTGCTGAAAGTGGGCGGCCAGGCCCGCGTGCTGGAGTTCTCCGAAGTCACCGCCGACTGGTTCAAGCCGATCTACGACTTCCATTCGTTCCGGATCCTGCCCAAGCTGGGCAAGCTGTTTGCCAACGATTCGGACAGCTACCAGTACCTGGCCGAGAGCATCCGCAAGCACCCGCCGCAGGACGAACTGAAGGCGATGATGGGGCAGGCCGGTTTCGAGCGCTGCCACTACAAGAACCTGACCGGCGGCATCGTCTCGATCCATTCCGGCTACAAGCTGTAAGTCGTGCCTTGGTAGGTGCCAACCTTGGTTGGCACGCCCCGGCCGCGGTCATCCGCTCTGGTGGGTGCCGACCTTGGTCGGCACGGGCCTGCCGCGAGCGATGAAAGATCCGTGCCAACCAAGGTTGGCACCCACCTGTAGATGCCAACCTTGGTTGGCATGCGCCGGAGGCGCAGGATCAGCCCCGCCCACCATTACCCCGCACCGCGCAACGCCTGCGCGACCGGAGGGAGGTACCATTGGGGTTTGATCCCCGTAACGGTCCCGATTCATGCGTAATCCGCTGATGCTCCTTCCGCTGGCCGTGGCCCTGGCCGCCGGCTGCTCCCAGGAGGCGGCCGCGCCCGCCGCCGCCCCGACTGCCGCAAAGGCCCCCGCCGCCCCCGTGAACGCCGAGAACCGCAGCCACGACGAAAGCTCGTACGCCGAGCCGGACAAGGTCGTCATCAAGGACATCGCGCTGGATCTGAAGCTGGACTTCGACCAGAAGCAGATCGGCGGCACCGCCACCTACACCCTGGAATGGAAGCAGAAGGACGCCAAGCAGCTGGTGCTCGACACCCGCGAGCTGACCGTGTCCAAGGTCGAGGCGGTCGCCGCCGATGGCGCGCGCAGCCCGCTGAAGTTCGAGCTGGCCGCCGCTGACAAGGTGTTCGGCAGCAAGCTGACCATCGAAGCCCCGGAGCAGCCGGCCAAGGTGGAAGTGAGCTACCACACCGCACCGACCGCCTCGGGCCTGCAGTGGCTGGCGCCGTCGATGACCGAGGGCAAGAAGCTGCCCTTCATGTTCAGCCAGTCGCAGGCCATCCACGCCCGTTCCTGGGTGCCGCTGCAGGACACCCCGAGCGTGCGCTTCACCTACAGCGCGCACGTGGTCTCGCGCCCGGACGTGATGGTGCTGATGAGCGCCGACAACGATCCGAAGGCCGCGCGTGACGGTGACTACACCTTCAAGATGCCGCAGCCGATTCCGTCGTACCTGTTGGCCATCGCCGCCGGCGACCTGGTGTTCGAGCCGATCTCCGGCCGCTCCGGCGTCTGGGCCGAGCCGACCATGGTCAACAAGGCCGCCAAGGAATTCGAAGACACCGAGAAGATGATCGGTGCCGCCGAGAAGCTGTACGGCGAATACCGCTGGGGCCGCTACGACATGCTGGTGCTGCCGCCGTCGTTCCCGTTCGGTGGCATGGAAAACCCGCGCCTGACCTTCGCCACCCCGACCGTGATCGTCGGCGACAAGTCGCTGGTGTCGCTGGTCGCCCACGAACTGGCGCACAGCTGGTCGGGCAATCTGGTGACCAACGCCAGCTGGAAGGACATCTGGCTCAATGAGGGCTTCACCACCTACGTCCAGGGCCGCATCACCGAAGCCCTGTACGGTAAGGAGATGGCCGAGATGGAGAAGCAGATCGACCAGACCGACCTGCTGGCCGAAGTGAAGGACATGAGCCCGGCCGACCAGGCGCTGGCGCTGCCGCCGCTGAACGAGCGTGACCCCGATGAAGCCCTCAGCCAGGTCGCCTACGTCAAGGGTTCGTGGTTCCTGGAGTTCCTGGAACAGCGCTTCGGCCGCGAGACCTTTGATCCGTTCCTGCGTGGCTGGTTCGATGACCACGCCTTCCAGAGCGCGAACACCGACCAGTTCGTCGAGTACCTGAAGAAGAACCTGCTGCCGAAGAACCCGTCGGCGGTGACCGAGGCCGAACTGAAGGCCTGGCTGGACGAACCGGGCATCCCGGCGTTCGCAGCCAAGGCGCAGTCGCGCAACTTCAGCAGCGTCGATACCGCGCGCATCGCCTTCGCCAGCGCCGGCACCGTGCCGAGCAGCCAGGTCATCGCCGACTGGAGCACGCAGGAATGGGTGCGCTTCATCGACGGCCTGGGCGCCACCCAGCCGCTGGACAAGCTGGCCACGCTGGACAAGGCGTTCCACTTCACCGGTACCCCGAATGGCGAGATCGCCATGCGCTGGTACCCGCTGGCGATCCGCAGCGGTTACGAGCAGGCCAACGAAGGGGCCGCTGCGTTCATCGAGCGCGTCGGCCGTCGCAAGCTGATCATGCCGATCTACGCTGAACTGGTGAAGACCCCGAAGGGGCTGGAGCTGGCCAAGCAGGCCTTCGAAAAGGCCAAGCCGGGCTACCACCCGATCACCACCGCCTCGGTGCAGGACATGCTGGCCAAGGCCGAAGCCAAGTAAGCAGAAAGCGCCGGGCACCCCCCGGCGCTTTTTTGTAGAGTCGAGCCATGCTCGACTGGCTCTTCAACAGCAGTCGAGCATGGCTCGACTCTACAAGAATGCGAAAACACCAAGGACCTCCGCATGAAACGACTGATCCTGCTCACCGCCTGCACCCTGGCCCTGGCCGCCTGCAGCAACCCCGAGGAAGAGCGCAAGGCCCAGGCAGCCGCTGCGGCCGCTGTGCAGGCGCAGAAGGAAGCCAAGGCCGAGGATGTCGCCAAGCAGTACGACATGGCCGTGGCCGCGCAGGACTGGGAACGCGCACGCCTGCATGGCGCTTCGCTGCTGGACCAGTACAAGGACACCGCCGCGGCCGAGCGGATCGCCGCCGGCTTCGATGAAGTGAAGGCCAAGGGCGATGCCGCGCGCGACCTGCGCCGCATGCAGGCGCTGTGGCAGTACAACCAGATTCCGGTGGGCAACAAGGGCAACCAGGTCTCTGCCCAGATCTACAGCAAGGAACGCGTGGACGTGGATGGCAGCGGTGCCAAGCCGGTGCAGCTGGTGTTCCGCGATCACCCGGAATGGAAGCGGCACGCCTACCTGGTGCTGCAGGCCGGCGATTTCCGCTGCCCGCAGTGCACGGTGAAAGTGACCGTGGACGACGGCAAGCCGGTGTCGATGGCCGCCTGGCGGCCAAAGACCGATGAAGCCATTGCGATGTTCATCACCGACCAGAAGGCGCTGTGGAAGCTGGCGCGCAAGGGCAAGTCGATCAGCATCGAATTCCCGGTCAAGGCCGGTGGTACCCGTACCGCAGTGTTCGAGACCGGCGGTGTCGACGCCAGCCGCATGCCGCAGTGGTGGCAGTGATGATCGCGACGGGCAGCGCAGTGCACGCGTTGTCCGCGATCCGGCACTGGGTGTTCGACATGGACGGCACGCTGACGGTGGCCGTGCATGATTTCGCCGCGATCCGCCGCGCGCTGCAGATCGCGGCCGAGGAAGACATCCTCGACCATATCGCCGCGCTACCGGACGCACCGGCGCAGGCCAAGCGTGCGTGGCTGCTGGATCACGAGCGCGCGCTGGCCGAGGACGCGCTGCCGGCGCCGGGCGCGGTGAAGCTGCTGCGCGCGCTGGCGGCCGATGGTTGCAGGCTGGGCATCCTGACCCGCAACGACCACGCGCTGGCGAAGCTGACGCTGGAGGCGATCGGGGTCGGCGAACTGTTCGACGATGCCGACATCATCGGCCGCGATGAAGCCGTGCCCAAGCCTTCACCGGATGGCCTGCAGCAGCACCTGCGGCGCTGGGGCGTTTCCGCCGGGCAGGCGGTGATGGTCGGTGACCACGCTTACGACCTGGAGTGCGGCCGCGCTGCGGGCACGCACACCGTGCTGGTCAACCTGCCGGAAAACCCATGGCCGGACTGCACCGATTGGCATTTCGCCGATTGCCGCGACCTGTTGGCCGCCTGGCAGCAGAAGGGGTAGTGCCGGCCGCTGGCCGGCAGTGTCGACCAAGGTCGACAGCTGCCAGGGCAAAGCGTGTCGACCAAGGTCGACACCTACCAACAGCATTCCCGGTAGCGCATCGGGTGGAAAGCCCCCTTGTTGTTCAAGGGGGCGCGCCGAAGGCGCGGGGATAAGGTGGAATGCGCGGGCAGTTCGGTTTACGCGCCCAGCGCGTAACCGAATTGCTGCTTGAACTGCTCGTTGAACTCATCGAAGGTGAAGCGCTGGTTCTGCGTGCCCGGGTGCTCGACCTTCAGCGCGCCCATCAGGTTGCCCATGCGGCCGATGGTCAGCCAGTCGTAGCCCTTCTGGATGCCGTAGATCAGGCCAGCACGGAAGGCGTCGCCACAGCCGGTCGGGTCGACCACGCGGCGCTCGTGCGCCGGCGGGATGTCGTAGCTCTTTTCCGGGGTGTGGATGACCGCGCCCTTCGGGCCGCGCGTGGTGATGTAGGCCTTGACCCGGCTGACGATCTCCTTTTCGTCCCAGCCGGTGCGTTCCTGCAGCAGGTTCGACTCGTAGTCGTTGACCACCACGTAGTCGGCCTGGTCGATGAAGGCACGCAGCTCCGGGCCGTTGAACAGCGGCATGGCCTGGCCCGGGTCGAAGATGAACGGGATGCCGTCCTCGTGGAATTCCAGTGCGTTCTGGATCATGCCCTCGCGGCCGTCCGGGCCGACCAGGCCCAGGGTCACGCCCGGCACGCCACGCACGTGGTTCTCGTAGGAACGCATCATCGCGCCCGGATGGAAGGCGGTGATCTGGTTGTTGTCGTGGTCGGTGGTGATGAACGCCTGCGGGGTGAACAGCTCATCGATCACGCGCACGCGCGACAGGTCGATGCCCAGGCCTTCGAAGTATTCGCGGTACGGGCCGAAGTCCGAACCCACGGTGCCCATCGGGATCGGCTGGCCGCCCAGCAGGTGCAGGTTGTAGGCGATGTTGCCGGCGCAGCCACCGAACTCGCGGCGCATGCGCGGCACCAGGAAGGACACGTTCAGGATGTGCACCTTGTCCGGCAGGATGTGATTCTTGAACTGGTCCGGGAACACCATGATGGTGTCGAAGGCAAGAGAACCACAGATCAGAGCGGACATCGATGTAAGCCTATGCGGTGAATTTTGGGATGGGCCGGCCCGGTTCAGCGGGCAAGCAAACGGCGCCCTTGGGCGCCCGACGGCGCAAAGGTTACCCGCTGGTGCCGCTCAGGGCCAGAACCGGGTGAGACCGGATCAGGCCGAAAGCCTGTGAAGACGCGGGTTCAGCTAGTTTTTTCCTTGCTCGGCGGCAGGCGGGTTGCTAGGCTTGTCGGCCTCGATTTCTGCCCATTTTTTCGCCATCCCGCGGCGGGCACGACACCCCTCAGGACTCCTTCCTCAGATGTTCAAGAAACTCCGTGGCATGTTCTCCAACGACCTGTCCATCGACCTGGGCACGGCCAACACCCTCATCTACGTGCGCGGGCAGGGGATCGTGCTGAACGAGCCGTCGGTCGTGGCCGTGCGTCAGGACCGTGCCATTGGCGGCACCCGTTCGGTGGCAGCCGTAGGCGCCGAGGCCAAGCAGATGCTGGGCCGTACCCCGGGCCACATCACCACCATCCGCCCGATGAAGGATGGCGTCATTGCCGACTTCACCTACACCGAGGCGATGCTCAAGCACTTCATCAAGAAGGTGCACAAGTCGCGCGTGCTGCGCCCGAGCCCGCGCGTGCTGGTCTGCGTGCCGGCCGGCTCGACCCAGGTCGAGCGCCGCGCGATCAAGGAATCGGCCGAGGAAGCAGGTGCCCGTGACGTGTTCCTGATCGAAGAGCCGATGGCCGCGGCGATCGGCGCCGGCATGCCGGTTACCGAAGCCCGCGGCTCGATGGTCATCGACATCGGCGGCGGCACCACCGAAGTGGCGGTGATCTCGCTCAACGGCATCGTCTATTCGGCGTCGGTCCGCATCGGCGGCGACCGCTTCGACGAGTCCATCACCAACTACGTGCGCCGCAACCACGGCATGCTGATCGGTGAAGCCACCGCCGAGCGCATCAAGGTCGAGCTGGGCTGCGCCTACCCGCAGGCGGAAGTGATCGAGATGGAAATCTCCGGCCGCAACCTCGCCGAGGGCGTGCCGAAGATGATCAAGATCAGTTCCAACGAGGTGCTCGAGGCCCTGCACGAGCCGCTGTCGGGCATCGTCAGCGCGGTCAAGCTGGCGCTGGAGCAGACTCCGCCGGAACTGTGTGCCGACGTCGCCGAGCGCGGCATCGTGCTGACCGGTGGTGGCGCCCTGCTGCGCGACCTGGACCGCCTGATCTCCGAGGAAACCGGCCTGCACGTGCAGGTGGCCGACGACCCGCTGACCTGCGTGGCCCGCGGCGGTGGCCGTGCGCTGGAGCTGGTCGACATGCACGGCAACGAGTTCTTTGCGCCGGAGTAAGCCGTCCCGGCTGCCTGCGCCCGCTGCGCCCCTCTTGGGTGCGGCCCGCCATGAGGGTGGGCCGGCACCGGCGGGGCGCCCGCGTGTTTCCCTTCCGCCTTCTGCCAGTTGAATCGTTGCCGTGCCGCCCTACGCCGGACCTCCCGTCGCTTCCCGATCCGGTGATGCCGCCAGCCCCTTGCGGCTGCTGGCTTATCTCGCACTGGCCATCACCCTGATCGTGCTTGACGACCAGGCCGGCTGGCTCGCGCAGCTGCGCGGGCAGGCCAACAGCCTGGTACAGCCGGTGTGGGCGCTGGCGGGCCTGCCGGGCAAGCTCGGCAACCAGGTCAAGGATTCGGCGGCCAGCCATGGCCAGCTGGTCAACGAGAATCGTGAACTGCGCAACCAGCTGCTGCTGGCCAACGCGCGCCTGACCCGCCTGCAGACCGCCGCGCTGGACAACGCCCAGCTGCGCGAACTGCTGAACGTGGCCGAGCGCAGTGGCCTGGATGTGCAGCTGGCACCGGTGCTGGACATCGACCTGGACCCGGTGAAGCAGCGGCTGGTGCTCGACGCCGGCAGCCGCGAAGGCGTGCATGTCGGGCAGGCGGTGATCGATGCCGGCGGCCTGATGGGCCAGGTGATCAGCGTCACCGGCGGCACCTCCACCGTGCTGCTGCTGACCGACCCCGACCACGCGGTACCGGTCACCGTGGCCCGCAACGGCGTGCGCCTGATCGTCTACGGCCGCGGCGACAAACTGGAACTGCGCGACATTCCGCTCAGCGCTGGTGTGGAAGTGGGCGATGAGATCGTGACTTCCGGTCTGGGTGGCCGCTTCCCGGCCGGCTTCCCGGTCGGCACCATCACCGGCCTGCGTCCGGACGATACCCATGCCTTCCTGGTCGGCGAACTGAAGCCGGCGGCCCAGCTCGACCGCGGCCGCGACGTGCTGCTGCTGCGCCCGGGCGCGGCGATCCGGATTCCGCCGGAACTGCGCCTGCAGCTGGAAGCCACCGCGCCGGGCGGCCCGGCCACGGGTGCCACCGCGCCTGCGCCAGCCACAACGACGCCGGCTCCGGCTCCGGCCAGTGCTCCGGTAGTGCCGGCCGCTGGCCGGCAACAGCCCTCGTTGCAAACGAGGACTGTTGCCCCCGCATCCCACCTTACCCCCGCGCCTTCGGCGCGCCCCCCTCAACAAGAGGGGGTCTTTCCCCCAGCCGGGTCCACGGTAGTGCCGGCCGATGGCCGGCAACCGACCACGCCGGAGGCGCAGCGATGAGCCGCCTGCGCGACAACCCGTGGGTGCTGCCGGCCAGCCTGGTGGTGGCGCTGCTGCTGGGCCTGCTGCCGCTGCCGGCGCTGCTGCAGCCGCTGCGCCCGTACTGGCTGGCGCTGGTACTGGCGTACTGGGTGATCGAAGCGCCCGAACGCGTCGGCCTGGGCGTCGCCTTCGCCAGTGGCGTGATCGCCGACCTGCTATACGGCGGCGTTCTCGGTGAACAGGCGCTGCGGCTGGTGATGCTGGCCTTCATCCTGCAGCGCTTCCGTGCCCGCATCCGCTTCTTCCCGATGTCGCAGCAGATGCTGGCCATCGGCGGCCTGCTGTTCAACGACCGCATCGTCAGCGCGCTGGTCCACATCCTGGTGGGTGAGCCGACCCTGCCGTGGTCGTACTGGTGGGCGCCGCTGCTGGGCATGGGCCTGTGGCCGCTGGTGTTCGTGCTGCTGGACGCGGTGCGCTTCGGCAAGCGCGGGCGCTGAGCCATGATTCCGCGCCGCCAGGTCAAGAACCCGCACGCCGAAGCCGAACAGTTCCGCCGTCGCGCGGCGCTGGGTTTCCTGGGCGTGCTGGTCTGCCTGCTGGGCCTGGGCGGCTGGTACTTCAAGCTGCAGGTGCTGGACCACGACGTCTACGCCACGCGCTCGGAGGCCAACCGCATCAAGCCGCGGCCGGTGGTGCCCGGGCGCGGCATGATCTACGACCGCAACGGCCGCCTGCTGGCCGAGAACGTACCGGCCTTCCGCCTGGACGTGACCCCGGACAAGGTCAAGGACATGGACGCCACCCTCGAAGGGCTGGCGAAGATCATCAGCATCAGCCCGGAAGAACTGGAAGCGTTCAACAAGTCGCGCAAGGCGCGCCGCAAGTTCCTGCCGGTCACGCTGAAGCTGCGCATGAGCGACGAGGAGATGGCGCGCTTTGCCGTCGACCGCTGGCGCTTCCCCGGCGTCGAGCTGGAGCCCTACCTGACCCGCCGCTACCCCTACGGCGATCTGTTCGCGCACATCATCGGCTACGTCGGCCGCGTCGATGACAAGGATCTGGAGATCCTCGGTGAAGGCAATGCGGCGCTGACCCACATCGGCAAGTCCGGCCTGGAGCGCTATTACGAGCAGCAGCTGCGCGGCAAGGTCGGCTACGAGCAGGTCGAAACCAACGTGCAGGGCCGTGCGATCCGCACCATCGGCCGCGTCGCCGCGCAGTCCGGTGCCGACCTGCGGCTGTCGATCGACGCCGACCTGCAGCGCGCCATGGTCGCCGCCTTCGGCGACCAGGAAGGCTCGGCGGTGGCGATGGACCCGCGTACCGGCGAAGTGCTGGCGATGGTCAGCCTGCCGTCCTACGACCCCAACCTGTTCGTCAACGGCATCTCGCATGCCGACTTCAAGGCGCTGAACGAGAACCCGTCGCGGCCGCAGTTCAACCGCCTGGTGCTCGGTGGCGTCGCCCCCGGTTCCACGTTGAAGCCGCTGATCGGCCTGGCCGGCCTGGATTCGGGCGTGCGCCGCCCGGAAGACAAGGTGCTGTCCACCGGCATGTTCTACCTGCCCGGCACCTCGCGCGGCTGGGGTGACGCCCACCGCGGCGGCCACGGCTGGACCGATCTGCGCAAGTCCATCGCCGAGTCGGTCAATACCTACTACTACAAGCTGGCGCTGGACCTGGGCATCGAGCGCTTCGACCACTACATGGAGTACTACGGCTTTGGCCAGCCGACCGGCATCGACCTGACCGGCGAAATCGGTGGCATCCTGCCGTCGCCGGCTTACAAGCGGAAGACCCGCAAGGAAGCCTGGTACCCCGGCGATACGGTCAACATCAGCATCGGCCAGGGCGACTGGAAGGTCACCCCGCTGCAGCTGGCGCGTGGCGTCAGCGCGCTGGCCGACGGCCAGTTGCGCACCCCGCACCTGGTGATCCAGCAGCGCGACGGCTTCGACAGCGACTGGGCGGCGACGTCGCCCGGCGAGATCAAACCGGTCAGCCCCAACCCCAGCAACCTGCAGGCGGTGCGTGAGGGCATGATGGCGACCATGCGGCCCGGCGGCAGCGGTTGGCGCGTGGCGGTGGGTGCGCCGTACGTGATGGCCGGCAAGACCGGTACCGCGCAGGTCATCAGTCGCAAGGGCACGGCCGCCGTGAATCCGAAGAGCCTGCCGATGCACCTGCGACACCGCGCACTGTTCGTCGGCTTCGCGCCGGTCGAAAACCCGGTGATCGCGATCGCGGTGGCGGTGGAGGGCGGCGGCTATGGTGGTTCGGCGGCCGCGCCGATCGCACGCAAGGTGTTCGACGCCTATCTGCTGGGCAAGATGCCTGAAGGCATGCAGCCGCTGGACAGCGAGCGCGGCACCACCGCCATCGGCGCCACCGCGTTCGACAACGAAGATGCCGGCGCGCGCCAGGCCGGTGATCTGGCGGCCGCGCAGCTGGCCGAACACCCGGTGCTGGTCGGCGTGCCCGCGCCGGAGCCGGGTCCGGCACCGCCGCCGGTCACACCGGCCGCCGCCGCGCTGCCGGCCACGCCGCGCCCGACCTCTGCGGAGCCTGCACGATGAAGGTGTTCCTGCGCTGGGCCGGCGACATGCTGCGCCGCTTCTTCAGCACGCTGGACTGGGTGTTGTGCCTGGCGCTGGGCGCGTTGATGGTGATCGGCCTGGCCACCTTGAAGAGCGCCGGTGGCGACAGCCTGGTGATGGCCCAGGGGGCGCGTTTCGCGGTGGGCATGGCGGCGCTGTGGGGCATCTCGCGGGTGCCGATCCTGCGCATCCGCTCGGCGACCCCACTCATCTACGCGATCTCGATGATCCCGCTGCTGGCGGTGTTCGTACTTGGCACCGGCAAGTACGGCCGGCAGTGGCTGGACCTCAAGTTCTTCTACCTGCAGCCGGCCGAGCTGCTGAAGGTCAGCCTGCCGATGATGGTGGCCTGGTACCTGCACCGGATGCCGCTGCCGCCGCGCTTCAACACCGTGCTGGTGGCGCTGGTGATCATCGGTGTACCGACCGGGCTGGTGATGCTGCAGCCGGACTTCGGCACCGGCGTGCTGATCGCTGCCAGTGGTGTGTTCGTGCTGCTGCTGGCGGGCCTGCCGTGGTGGTGGGTCGGCCTGGGCGTGGGCGGCGTGGCCGCGGTCGCGCCGCTGGCCTGGTTCTGGTTGCTGCGGCCGTACCAGAAGGACCGCATCATGATGTTCCTGGACCCGGAGATGGATGCGCTGGGCGCGGGCTGGAACATCATCCAGTCGAAGATCGCGATCGGTTCCGGCGGCTTCGACGGCAAGGGCTGGGGCGAGGGCTCGCAGTCGCACCTGAACTTCATTCCCGAGCAGACCACCGACTTCGCGTTCTCGGTGCTGAGCGAGGAATTCGGCTGGATCGGCGTTGCCACCGTGCTGGCGCTGTACCTGGTGGTGATCGGGCGCTGCCTGTGGATTGCCAGCCAGTCGCGCGATTCCTATTCGCGGCTGCTGGCCGGTGCCACCGGCCTGGCGTTCTTCGTGTACGTGCTGGTCAACGGCGGGATGATTTCCGGCCTGCTGCCGGTGGTGGGCGTGCCGATGCCACTGATCAGCTACGGCGGCACCTCGGCGGTATCGCTGCTGGCCGGCTTCGGGCTGGTGATGGCAGTGCGCAGCCACAATCCGGTACACGGCGGCTACGGGTAACGCCGGCCGCGCTCTTCTGTAGAGTCGAGCCATGCTCGACTCAGGGCCTGCATACGCATTACGAAAGGCAGTCGAGCATGGCTCGACTCTACAAACGCAGAAGCACCCTGACAGCTTCACGCAAGCACGCATTGCTACCGTGCCCGCGTGGAATGGAAACGACTGTTTGGCGGCTGCCGTGAGGCAGTGCGCACGATCGACCTGCCGTTGCTGGTTGCGCTGTTGATCCTGATGGGCGCCGGCCTGGCGGTGCTGCACAGCGTGTCCGGCCCGGTGGCCGGGCAGGCCGCGCGCTTTGCCGGTGGCCTGCTGGCGATGTGGCTGCTGTCGCGGGTTTCGCTGCTGCGCCTGCGCGCGTGGACACCGGCGTTGTATGCGCTGTCGATGCTGCCGCTGATGGCGGTGTACGTGATCGGCACCGGCAAGTACGGGCAGCGCTGGCTCAACCTGGGTGTGTTCTACCTGCAACCGTCCGAGCTGCTCAAGCTCAGCCTGCCGCTGATGATGGCCTGGTACCTGCACCGGCAACCACTGCCGCCGTCGCCGCGCACGGTGCTGACCGCCGCGGTGCTGATCGGAGTTCCCGCGGTACTGATCCTGATGCAGCCCAACCTGGGTACCGCCACGCTGGTCATGGCCAGCGGCGTGTTTGCGTTGTTGCTGGCCGGCCTGCATTGGGGCTGGGTGGCCACTGGCGCGACCGGGCTGGCGCTGGCCGCACCGCTGGCGTGGTTCGGCCTGCTGCGGCAGTACCAGAAGGATCGCGTGCTGACCTTCCTCGACCCAGCGGCGGACCCGCTCGGCACCGGCTGGAACATCCTGCAGTCGCGCATCGCGATCGGTTCCGGTGGATGGCAGGGCCGCGGCTGGGGGCAGGGCACGCAGGCCACGCTGGATTTCCTGCCCGAATACACGACCGACTTCGCGTTTTCAGTGTTGGCCGAAGAGTTCGGATGGATCGGTGTGGCGACGGTGTTCGCGCTCTACCTGTTCGTGGTCGGGCGCTGCCTGTGGATCGCGGTGCACGCACGCGACACGCACGCACGGTTGCTGGCCGGCAGCCTGGGGCTGGCGTTCTTCGTCTATGTCCTGGTGAACGGTGGAATGATTTCCGGCCTGCTGCCGGTGGTAGGCATACCGATGCCGTTGATCAGCTATGGCGGGACATCGGCGGTTTCGCTGTTGGCCGGTATCGGGTTGGTGATGGCGGTGCGCGGGCACCGGCCGGTGCACGGGGGATAGGGTTTCCAGCCAACGGCGCAGCCCCTCGTGGGTGGGCGCGTAACGCGGGTCATGTAATTGGGGCGGGCGCGTCCACCCACGAAAAAAAAGAAGATCAAAAGCAAAAGCAAAAGCGGCCTGGCGGATCGCTTCATTGCCTTGTGTAGAGCCGAAGGCAGCGGCAGGAGCCGCTGCCAACGTCGCCCACGGCGACGGCCCGAAGGGTGCCGGTCAGGACGACCGGCATAGCCATGCTCGGCTCACAAGCAAGCGCAGCGCGCGACCCGCTTTTGATCTTCTTTTTTTCTCCGTGGGTAGAGAACACCCGTGAACTGTCAGCGGCCGGGTGGGTGGGCAGTGCGGGGTGTCCGCGGCATGGATGCCGCGGCCAAGCCCCCATGGATGGGTTCACGGCGTCCCCGCACTGCCCACCCACCCGGCCAGCCCTCAGCAATCCGGCTTTCAGCGACCAACCCTACCCACGAGGGGCTGCGCCGTTGGCTGGAAATATCCTGACTCTGCGCAACGTCCCTTGTGGAAGCGTTCTCACAGCAGCCCGCAGCTGCATTGCCACTGACCGAAGTCCATAAAAAATGTTATCCGGTTCACACTTTTACGCTGCGTTGATCCTGATCAATGGACTTGTCGTAATCGGCCTGCACAATGGCGGCCCGTTCGGCACGGCGCGCCGTCAATCGTTGCAGCGCGAGGGGGCGTCGGGCGGGAAGCAGTACTGATCCAACGGGTACAGGGAGCGCGGGGTACTGCCACTGGGGAGCGGCAGCCGCGCAAGGTACCGACCGGATCCGGTCGCCGGTTGCGTCTGCGGGGATGGGGGCGCAACCGGCAACCTCTATCTGAATGGGGTGGGTCGATCACGACGTCTTCACATTTCCCGCTGAACGCGGGCAAATCGTTGTGATTCATGGTGTTAGGGGTTTTAATTCATCCATGACCTGCTAACCTGCGACGATGATTCGACGCACTCTGGCCTGCATGCTCACCCTCGGCCTGGTCGCCTGCGCGACCCAGCCGAAGTCCCCACCGTCTTCGCCCCAGGCCAGCAGTACGCCGCGCCAGCCCGCCAGCAAGGCCCATGGCCCGGCCGAGGCCGCGCCCGAAGCCACTGCGGCCACCGCACCACCGGTCGATCTCACCCCGGTGCCGTTCGAGGTCGCGCGGGCCCGCTTCATTGCCGATACCGCCAAGCGCTATGGCCTGAAGCCGGAGCAGATCAGCAGCGTGCTCGACCAGGCGCAGGTGCGCCAGCCGATCATCGCCGCCATGTCGCGCCCGGCCGAACGGGTCAAGCCGTGGAACGAGTACCGGCCGATGTTCATCAGCAAGGCGCGCATCGATGGTGGCCGCGCGTTCCTGGCGCAGCATCGCGCCGAGCTTGATCGCGTGCAGCAGCGTACTGGCGTGCCGGCCGAAGTGATCGTGGCGATCATCGGCGTGGAAACCAGTTACGGCAAGAATGCCGGCAGCCATCGCGTGCTGGATGCGCTGTACACGCTGGCGTTCTATTACCCGCGCAGCGGCGACCCGGCCAAGCTGGAACGCGAAGTGCGCCGCGAACTGTTCTTCCGCGACGAACTGGCCAAGCTGTTCGAGCTGGGCCGCGAAGAGAAGCTGGACATCACCACGCTCAAGGGCAGCTATGCCGGTGCGATGGGCATGGGCCAGTTCATGCCGTCCAGCTATCTCGATTACGCGGTGGACGGCAACGGCGATGGCCGCCGTGACCTGTTCAACAGCTATGACGACGTGTTCTCGTCCATCGCCAACTACTTCGTGAAGAAGGGCGGCTGGGTGCGTGGCGGCCAGGTCGCCGTGCCGGCCACGCTGGCGCCGGGGCGCGAGGAGTTCAACCCGACCGAGTGGATGCCGACCTGGTCGCTGGCCGACCTGGCGCAGCGTGGCTACCAGCCGAGCGCGCCGGTGCAGCCCGGTGCCACCGCTACCCCGATCACCCTTGAAGGCAGCACCGGCAAGCAGTACTGGCTGGGCTTCCAGAACTACTACGCGATCACCCGCTACAACCTCTCGAAGATGTACGCGATGGCCGTGTTCCAGTTGTCCCAGGCCATCGCCGGACAGGAGCTGCCCCCGGCATGAACATCAGATGGTTGGCCCCAGGCTTGATCGTCCTCGCGCTGGCGGCCTGCAGCAGCGCGCCGAAGAAGCCGGCCACGGCCGGCCATGGTGGCAAGTCCAGCGGCACGCTGGTGCAGGGCCGCGGTTCGCGCCCGGCGCATTGCCCCGACGGTTCGCCGTACGCAGCGGCCAAGGAAGACCTGAGCACCCGCGGCAACTACACGGCCGGTGGCCTGTACAAACCGGGCGTGCGCGACAGCACGCCGGACTACATTCCCAACGTGGCCTGCATTCCCGAGCCGGAAGTGACCGCCGAGGAACGCTCGGCGATCGGCAACAAGTCGCCGTACGTGGTGCTGGGCAAGTCGTACAACGTGCTTGACGACACCCGCAATTACGTCGAGCGCGGCACCGCGTCGTACTACGGCGCCAAGTTCCATGGCCGCCTGACCTCCAACCGCGAGGTCTACGACATGTACCAGTTCACCGCCGCGCACAAGACGCTGCCACTGCCCAGCTTCGCCCGCGTGACCAACCTCGACAACGGCGAGTCGGTGATCGTGCGCGTCAACGACCGGGGGCCGTTCCATGATGGCCGCGTGGTTGATCTGAGCTATGCCGCCGCCGTGCGCCTGGGCATCACCCAGCGCGGCACCGGCAATGTCGAGGTGCGCGCGCTGCAGCCGGGTGAGGGCAACCTGCTGGCGCAGAAGCCGTCGCGTCGCGAGCGCCGCGCCGCCGAAGCAGCCGCCGCTACCGCCGTGGCCAGTGCACGACCGGCACCGGCCGCGCGGGTCGCCGCCGACAGCGACATCGATCGCCTGGTCCAGCGTCTGCCGGCCGACGGCATGCCGGCACGCGGCCAGCCGGCCACCACCCAGGGCGTAGCCAGCACCGCGCCGGACGTGGCGGTCAGCAGCCTGCCGCCGAGCGCACTGCCGGTGCGCAGCACCGCACCGGCACCGGTTGCAGTGGCCAGCGCGGCACCGCGTGCGGCTGCGCCGGCCCCGGTACGTCCCGCCCCGACGACGCCCAGCCTGTCGCAGCAGGTGGTCGGCGCGGTGATGGTGCAGGTCGCCAGCTTCTCCAACCGCGACAATGCCAACCGCGCGATGGGCCAGCTCAATGCCGCGGGCATCGTCGGCGCCACCATCAGCGACATCGCGGCCGGTGGCCGTACCCTGTTCCGCCTGCGCGTTCCCGCCAGCGACCATGCCAGTGCCGCGGAACTTGCCGGCCGCATCGCCGGTCTGGGCCTGGGTTCGCCGCAGATCGTCAAGGATTGAACCGCCCGGGCCGGTGCTGCCGGCCCGTGCTCCCCCGGCCTTACAATGGCCGTTACGTTCCACCCTCCATTCCCGGCCGTCCCCTGGAGCCTGCTGTCCAATGAATTTCCGTTCCGCCGCCACTGCCCTGGCCGCCACCCTGGTGGTGGGCCTGGCTTCCGCCCAGCCGCCGCTGCCGACTCCGGCCACGCCGGCGCCTGCCGCCGCCGCTGCTGCCCCGGCCACTGTCGCCACTCCGCCGGCCCCGGCGCCGAGCGTGTCCAAGGCCTGGGTGCTGATGGACTACGCCACCGGCCAGGTGCTGGCCGGCGAAAACGTCCACGAGCAGCTGGCCCCGGCCAGCATCACCAAGGTGATGACGTCCTACGTGATCGCCGCCGAGGTCAAGAACGGCAAGGTCCGTGCGGATGACCAGGTGATGATGAGCGAGCGCGCCTGGCGCGAAGGTGGCGCCGGTACCGATGGCAGCTACAGCGGCTTCCCGGTCAACCAGACCGCACGCCTGGAAGACATGGAAAAAGGCATGGCGATCCAGTCCGGCAACGACGCCGCGATCGCCCTGGCCGAGCACGTGGCCGGCAGCGAAGAAGCCTTTGCGTCGCTGATGAACAGCTACGCCGCCAAGATCGGCATGAAGGACTCGCACTTCGTCAACGCCCACGGCCTGACCGCGCAGGGCCACCACAGCACCGCCTACGACCTGGCGCTGCTGGGCCGCGCGATGGTGCGCGACTACCCGGAAACCTACGCGTACAACAAGATCAAGGAATTCCAGGTCGGCAACATCAAGCAGCCGAACCGCAACCTGCTGCTGTGGCGCGATGGCAGCGTCGACGGCATCAAGACCGGCCACACCTCCGAGGCCGGTTACTGCCTGATGAGCTCGGCCCAGCGCGGTGACCAGCGCCTGATCGCCGTGGTGCTGGGTGGCGCGTCGGAAAAGCAGCGCGCCGATGACAGCCTGGCCCTGTTGAACTGGGGCTTCCGCTTCTTCGAGACCCATCGCCTGTACGAGCCGGGCAAGGCCGTGGCCGAGCACAAGGTCTGGAAGGGCACCACCGACAAGGTGCAGCTGGGCGTGGCCCAGCCGATGCTGGTCAGCGTGCCGCGCGGCCGCTACAACGACCTGAAGCCGAGCATCGATGTGCCCAAGACCCTGGAGGCACCGTTCACCGCCGGCCAGCAGGTCGGTACCGTGAAGGTCACCCTGGATGGCAAGGTCATCGCCGAAGCACCGCTGGTGGCGGTGGCCGCCGTCGAGCAGGCCGGCTTCTTCAAGCGCCTGTGGGACAGCTTCTGGATGTGGTGGGAATCGGAATGATCCACGCCGCGGCGTGGTGAACGAAAAGG
>NZ_JAOEDV010000058.1:0-28577 GCF_029837545.1 Stenotrophomonas sp. GD04024
CCTACCCCCGGAGACGCCGCCATGCCCCAGACCGTCATCCCGCAACTGCGCATGCGCCATGCCGACACCTCCCTGCCGTTCTACGTGCAGGGCCTGGGCTTCGTGGTCGACTGGGAACACCGCTTCGAACCCGGCTTCCCGCTGTTCGCCCAGCTCACCCGCGACGGCCAGACCCTCTTCCTCACCGAACACACCGGTGATTGCGAGGTCGGCGGCGCGGTGTACTTCATCGTCGAGGATGTCGATGCGCTGCACCGTGCCTTCAGCGCCGCGAACGTGCCGATCGAGCAGCCGCCGCATGACACCGAATGGGGCAGCCGCGAGATGCTGCTGCGTGATCCCGACGGCAACCGCCTGCGCTTTGCCACCCACGCAGACTGAACCCCAGCGGCTTGAGCCGAATATACGAAACATATATGCTTCGTATATCCACTACCCCAGGACCGCCGATGGGCATCGTCAACATCGATGACACCCTGCACGACCAGCTGCGCCGTGCCTGCACCGTCTCCAGCCGCTCGATCAACGCCCAGGCTAATTTCTGGATCCGGGTCGGAATGCTGTGCGAGATGAATCCTACGCTGAGCTTCCAGGACATCGTCGCCAGCGAACTGCGCGCGGCCGGCGTGCAGCCACAGGCGCTGGCGCCCGGGCGGGCCTGACATGGCGATGATCAAGCAGCCGCACGAAATCGCGCTGATGGCCGAATCCGGGCGCCTGCTGGCGCAGGTGTTCGCCGCACTCGACCGGCTGCCGCTGCAGGGCCGTTGCACCATGGAGATCAACGATTTCGTCGAACGCATGATCGTCGATGAACTGCAGGCGCGGCCGGCCAGCAAGGGCCAGTATGGCTTCCCGTACGTGCTCAACACCTCGATCGACAACGTCATCTGCCACGGCGTGCCCAGCCCCACCGACGTGCTGCGCAGCGGCCAGATCGTCAACCTCGACATCACCCTGGAGAAGAACGGCTACATCACCGACTCCAGCACCACCTATCTGGTCGGTGAGGTCGACTACGCCGCGCGCAGGCTGGTGCAGACCACCTACCAGGCGATGTGGAAAGGCATTGCCGCGGTGCGTCCTGGTGCGCGGCTGGGCGACATCGGCCACGCCATCGCCCGCCATGCGCGCAGCCACGGCTACAGCGTAGTGAAGGAATACTGCGGCCACGGCATCGGCCAGGAGATGCACGAGGAACCGCAGATCCTGCACTACGGCCATCCCAACACCGGCATGGTGCTGGAGGAAGGCATGGTGTTCACCATCGAACCGATGCTCAACCAGGGCAAGCCGGCCATCCGCCAGCAACCGGACGAATGGCCGGTGTACACCCGCGACGGCAAGCTGTCGGCGCAGTTCGAGCACACCGTGGCGGTCACCCGCAGCGGCGTGCGCGTATTGACCCTGCGCCCCGGCGAAACGCCGTTGTACGCCATCGACCGGATGGCGACCGACTGACCTCAGCACTTCCGCGCTTCGATGCCCCTCTTGCATGGCATGCGACACATGTCGCACACTCGCGACATCAATCGCACGCACAGGTCTGGCCATGCCCCGCCCCCCAACACCTTCGAACGCCGAACTGGAGTTGTTGAAGTGCCTGTGGCGCGATGGCGCCTGCAGTGCGCGTGAACTGCACAACGCGGCAGCTGCTGCACTGGACTGGTCGTATTCGTCCACGCGCAAGACGCTGGAAAGGATGGTCGACAAGGGCCTGGTGAAAGAGGGCAGCCAGCACGGCCTGAATGTCTACAGCGCCCAGGTCGGCAAGGTGACCACCCTGGCCGCACTCAGTGCCGACTTCGCTCGCCGCGTACTGGAGATCGACGGGCCGCTGCCGACCCAGGCCTTCGCCGAAAGCCGCCTGCTGAGCGACAAGGAAATCGAGCAACTGCAGGCGCTGCTGCTCCAGGGCGACGAGGACCAGCCATGAGTCTGTCATCAACCGGCCTGTGGATGATCAGCCTCACTGCAAGCCTGTTCGGGGCTGGCCTGGTCTGGTACGGCGCGCAACTGTTGCAGCGCCAGCTCGGGCTCTCGCATGCGTCGGCGCGTTTCTGGCTGGGGGCGTGGTTGTGCGCTGTGCTGCCCCCCTTGCTAGCGCTGATGCTGCCGATGCAGGCCGCGCCGCTGCAGGAGCTGTCCAGCACATTGCCGGTTGCGCTGGACAGCGGTACCGGCGCACTGCTGTCCGTGCAGCTGCCTGCACTCGCGGCGACTGAACCCTTGATGGCCTGGCTGACGCCACTGCTGCTGACCGTCCATATCGCAGGGGCCCTGCTGGCCCTCGCTCGGTGGGCGTTGGCCAGCCGCCGGCTGCGCGCCCTGTTGCGCGACAGCCAGCCGCTGCAGGCAATGCAACTGCCGGGACCGCAATCGCGCCAGATCATGCGGGAGCTGCAGCAGAAAGGGATCGCGCTGCGTTTTGTAGCCGGCAACGGCACGCCGTTTGCCCTGTGCAGGCCGCAACCACAGATCATCCTGCCGGCAGCCAGCCTGGCCCTGCCGGATCGAACGCTACGCCTGGTCATTGGCCATGAGGCGGCCCATCTGCAGCGCCGAGATCCCCAGCGCGCTGCATTGATGCGACTGGTCGGTGCGCTGTACTGGTTCAATCCGTTCGTACGACGCATTGCCGCGCGCGTGCAGCTGGCCGCCGAGTTGCAATGCGATGCGCGTGCACTGGCCGAGGGGGGCGCCAGCAACGATGGCCGCCTATTGGCCCACGCCTATATCCAGACACTTCGCCATGCTACGGGAGAGCAGCCAGCCAGTGCCCTGACCCATCGCGATTTCGGCGGCCACCAGCTACGCCTGCAGCATATGCTGCAGGGCGATGCGGGTCGCCGCCCCGGTATCACCAGCGTCCTGCTGCTGGTCGCGCTGGGCGCCGCCTGCACGGTCGGTCTGGCCACCGTCCAAGCCGCCGCGATGGCAGGGCCGCCGTCTCTTCCGCTGCCATTGCCGGTCACATCAGTAACAGTCCTGGAAGAAGCGCTGCCGCCAGCCCCTTCATTCGCTGCGCCGCTGTCCAATACGCGGGTTACCAGCGTATTCGGTCATGTTTCCGACTTCCGCCAGCGCGCCCATCGCGGCACCGACTTCGCCGCCCGCCGAGGCACCGCCGTGCTCGCCCCCGCCGACGGCACAGTGATCGCCGCCACGCACGCCTATCCCGATGGCGCCAACTACGGCACGGTTGTCGTGATTGATCATGGCGCTGGCTGGCAGTCGCTGTTTGCGCACCTGCAGGACTTCGCGGTACAGCCAGGCCAGCGCGTGCGCAGGGGCGATCCCATCGCCCGCAGCGGCAACACTGGGCGTACCACCGGTCCACACCTGCACATGGAACTGCTACGCAACGGAACACGAGTGGACCCGCAGGACTGGCTGCAGTAATGCACTGATCGGCGCTCTGCCGCCGCCCTCCATGCATCGTTTCGATACCCGGCCGCGGGAGGACCTGCTGCGGCCCGCTGTCCCGCCGTGACAAAGGAACTGCACGACCATGCGACGATCATCGCCTTCCCCGACAACGCTGTGGCCACACGCTGGCATGTGGCTCACCATTGGCTGCCTGATGGCACCAGCGAATGCCGCGGCCCTTCCACCAACGACACCCGCCCCTTCAAACACGACCGATCTGGATGCAGTGCACGTCCAGGCCGAGCGTTACGATGCTCGCCGTGACGACACCGCGAGTCGCATCGTGGTGGACCGCGAGGCACTGCAACGGCATGGCGACACCGACCTGCTGGAGGCACTCAAACGCTTGCCCGGCATCAGCGTTTCCAGTGGTGCTCCGGGCCGCCCAGGCAGCGTATCACTACGCGGCCTGGGTGCCGGCTACACGCAGATCCTGCTGGACGGCCAGCGTACGCCCGCTGGCTTCAGCCTGGACTCGCTGGCCACCGATCTGATCGAGCGCATCGAAATCCTGCGCGCGCCTACTGCTGACCAGGGCATGGGTGCCGTCGCCGGTACACTCAACATCGTCACCCGCGCGCCGATTGCAAAAGACAGCCAGCGGCTGACACTTTCATGGGCCGACAATCAGGGGCGCAGCACCCCATCGGCAAGCTGGCGGCAGACCCATGCCGGCCTGGACCGAGATCTTGCACTGACCGCCACAGCTACTGCCCGTGGCTTCCTGGTGGAGGAACGCAGCAGAGAAGATGCTTGGGATGGTGTTGGCGCGCCGTTGCTGCATCGACAATCCCGCCTGCGCGCCACCGGGCATCGTGACAGCGTCTCGCTCGCCCCCTCACTGACGCTCAGAACCAGCGAGGACACCACTCTTTCACTACAGGCCCTGGTGGATGCATCCGACTTCCGTCGCGACATGTACATCGATTGGGAAACGGCGCTGGGTGCGGAACTGCGTACTCCACATTACCGGCAGCGCACGCGCCTGCGCCTTGATCAGGGCCAGGCCAGCGCGGAGTGGGAGAAGAAGCTACCGGACGGCGGCAGCCTGAACCTGCGTCTGGCACTGGATGGCAACCGCGAAAACTACCGCTTCCGCGAGCAGGGACAGGATGCGGGGCAGCAGGACAACCTTCTCGATCGCACCGATGCGCAGCTGCATGTGCTGGGCGGCACTACCCGCGTGCGGTGGACTCTGCCGGCGTGGGGTCGCCATACATTGCAGGTCGGTGCCGAAAGCAGCATGGATTCGCGCCGCGAATCACGCCTGCAGCAACTCCGGTATTCCCCTGATGAGCCATCGACGATCAGCGACCTTTCCTTTGATGCGCGCCTGCACCGCATCGCCGTCTATGCGCAGGACGAGTTCCCACTGGGAACGCGAAGCGCCTTCTATGTCGGCGGTCGCTGGGAACAACTGCAGACCCGCAGCGAAGGGCGTGGCTTCGCTGCGATGCGTCACCGGGCCAGCGTTTTCACGCCGGTCCTGCAGGGTCTCTGGAAGCGCGCAAAGGGCAAGGACCAGCTACGGGTATCACTGAGCCGCAGTTTCCGCGCACCGGCACTGCGCTCACTGGTCCCGCGGCCGTATACCTCCACCAACAACCGCCCACTGAACCCCGACGAGATCGGGAATCCAGCGCTGCGTCCGGAACTGGCATGGGGTCTGGATGCGGCCTGGGAAATGCACGGCCGTGAAGGTACACAGGGGAGCATCGGCGGTTACATGCGCCGCATCGACGCGCCGATCCGCAATGAAACCATCCTGCGTGAAGGGCGTTGGGTATCGACGCCGGTCAACGGTACCCGCGCCACGGCCTGGGGCATCGAAATGGATGGCAGGATGCCGCTGGCACGTCTGTACCGCAGAGCGCCGGATATCGAGCTGCGCGGCAACGCCACCTGGAGCCACTCCCGGGTCAGGGATCTCCCCGGGCCTGACAATCGGATTGAAGACCAGGTGCCATTCACCGCCAGTGCGTCGCTCGATTACCGCATTTCATCGCGCTGGAGCAGTGGCCTGGCTTACACCCATCGCAGCGGAGGCAGAATACGCTACAGCCTGAGCGAGCTGGACATCACGTCCTATCGACGCGAGCTGGAGGCTTGGGCGCAGTACGCAAGCGAACGGCGCGGCAAGCTGCGCTTGACCGCCTCGAACCTGTTGGCGCAGGACTTCGAGACCGGCCATTGGCGTTTCGACGAAGGCGGATCGCAGGTACTTCGCAACACCCGACGTTCCGTGCCCGGTCTTCGCCTGCAATGGGAGCTCCCGCTGTGATCAGCATATGCACGGGGTACAACTCAAACGCGCAGCACCCGGCCGCGTGAACCGTATCGATGGAACACACACGCAACACCGGCGTGCGTCATGCACTCATGGCGATAGCGGACGCAACAGCAGCAGCGTGGCGAGGCATAACATGAAGACCGCCACGCCTGCGTCCAGCACGCGCCACGCAGCCGGCCTGCGGAACACCGGCTGCAGCAGCCGCGCGCCATAGCCCAACGTGCAGAACCAGGCCACGCTGGCCACGCAGGCTCCGGCGGCGAAGGCCCAGCGCAGATCGCCGGGGTAACGCGTGGACAAGCTGCCGAGCAGCACCACCGTATCCAGATAGACGTGCGGATTGAGCAGCGTGAACGCCAGGCAGGTCAACAGTACCTGGCGCCCGCTGCCACCCTGCGTCTCGGCGGCGGCCAAGGCACTGCCACCGTGCCAGGCGCGCAATCCGGCCTGCAGTCCATACCAGAGCAGGAACGCCGCACCGCCGAAGCGCAGCACCTGCAGCAGCAACGGCCACTGCTGCACCAACGCCCCCATGCCGCCAACGCCGGCCAGGATCAGCGCGATGTCCGCGCCGGCACAGGCCAGCACTACCCTCCCCACATGGCGCTGCTGCAGGCCCTGGCGCAGTACGAAGGCGTTCTGCGCACCGATGGCGATGATCAGGCCGGCACCTGCGAACAGACCGGCGGCGGTAGCGGCAATCCACATCAGGAAGGCCCAGGCAGCGAAGGGACGCGCAGGGTGCGGCCATTGCCGCGTTAAGACAATCTGATTTTTCTTTATCCTGTGCAGAAAAACTGAAGGGGCGCCTGCATGGACCTGGTACATCCGCAACTGGCCGCGTTTGCCGCGGTGCTGGAGGAAGGCAGCTTCGAGGCTGCGGCACGCCGCCTGTCGATCAGCGCGTCGGCACTTTCGCAACGGATCAAGGCACTGGAGGACCGGCTCGGCCAGGTACTGGTGGTCCGCCAGGCGCCGTGCCGCCCCACCGCTGCCGGGGAGGCCCTGCTGCGCCGGGTTCGCCCGATGCAGGCACTGGAGGCCGAGGCGCTGGCCGAACTGCTGCCCGAGCGCGGCGGCGACGCTGCGCGCACGCCGATCCCCTTGGCGGTCAACGACGACTCGCTCGATACCTGGTTCGTACCGGCCATCGCCGAACTGCACCAGCGCCACGGCTACCTGTTCGACCTGCGCATGGACGACCAGGACCACACCCTGCAGCTGCTGCGCGATGGCAGCGTGCTCGGTGCGGTCACTGCCGAAGGCCAACCGGTGAAAGGCTGCAACGTGCATCCGCTCGGCGCGATGCGCTACCACGCCATCGCCTCGCCCGGCTTCGCCCGCCAGTACTTCAGCGATGGCATGCAGGCCGCCGCCCTGGCGCGCGCACCGATGCTGGTGTTCAACCGCAAGGATGAACTGCAATGGCGCTTCGTGCGGCGGCTGACCCGCGCGCGCCTGCAGCCGCCGCTACACTACCTGCCCTCCTCCACCGGTTTCGTCGAAGCCGCAGCGTGCGGACTCGGCTGGGGCATGGCCCCGGAAACCCTGGTCGCGCCCGCCGTGCATGCCGGCCGCGTGGTGGTACTGGAACCCCGCCGCTGGCTGGATGTGCCGCTGTACTGGCAGCATGCCGCCGTGCGCTCAAGCACGCTGCAGCACATCACCCAGGCGCTGCGCAGCGCGGCCAGCGGCACCCTTCGCTGAGGACCACACGATGACCGCAGACCCGGGCTTCACACCGCGCGCACTACCGTTTGCGCACTTCTTCACCATTGGGACGGCATGGGCGTGATCGGCCGACGTACAAGGATGCTCCGCGCAAGGGCCGCGCTGGCGCTGACGCTGGCAACCTGCCTGCCCCTCACTGCGCTGGCACAGTCCATCACCGACGCACCGGCTTTGGACTGGGAACAGGCGCGGCAGCGCCTGGAACAGGTCTCCGATGCGCTGGCCGCCGCCGACGCCGCCGTGCGCAACAAGCAGGACCTGCAGGACGCCACCCGCCTGCTGCGCCTGCCGGAGATCACCGGCGAAGTGCGCCGCCTGCAGTTCCAGAAGACCCTGACCCTGCCGCTGGGTTCACTGGCGCCGGTGGCCGAAGCCTTCGGCATCGACTCGCCGCTGTCGTTCACCGAACGCGACTGGCGCACCCGCCCGGTGGTGACTGCGGTGCTGCCGCTGTACACCGGCGGGGTGATCCCTGCTGCACAGCGCGCCGCCAGCGCCGCCCATGAACAGGCCAGCGCCGAGCGCGAGGCGCAACGCCAGTCGCTGACCGTGCAGCTGGCACAGGCCTATTTCGGCCAGCGCCTGGCCGAACAGGCCGTGGAGGTGCGCCGCGATGTGCGCGATGGCCTCGACCGCCACTTGTCCGACGCCGAGAAACTGGAGCGCGAGGGCTTCGCCACCCGCGCCCAGCGACTGCAGGCCACCGTGGCCCGCGACAAGGCCGAGCGCGAATACCAGAAAACGGTGAACGACCTGGCCACGCTGAAGGCCGCGCTGTCCACCCTGCTGCGCAGCGGCGGAGAGGTGCAGCCGGTGTCGCCGCTGTTCGTGCAGCGCGCGCCGCTGGAACCGGTCGCCCGCTTCGAGCGCACCGCGCAGGCGCGCCAGCCGCAGATCGCGCGCCTACGGGCGATGGTGGCGCAGGCCGAACAGGGTGTGCGCGTGCAGCAGGCCAAGCTGAAGCCGCAGATCTTCGCCTTCGGCCAGTACGACTTCCGCCGCCGCGACGAAATGCTGACCGATCCGGACTGGGCCTTCGGCATCGGACTGAAGTACACCTTCCTGTCGCCGAACTCGCGGCCGGCGCAGATCAGCGCCGCGCGTGCGCAGCAGGAGCAGGCCGAAGCGGGCCTGCGCGAAGCCGAGAACCAGGTTGCACTAGGCGTGCGCAAGGCCTGGAACGAACTGGAGACCGCCCGCCAGCAGTTCGTGCTGCTCGACAGCAGCATTGCCCAGGCACAGGAAAACCTGCGCCTGCAGGAGCTGGCGTTTCGCGAAGGCCAGGCCACCTCGCTGGATGTGATCGACGCGCGGCTCGGCCTCGGCGGTGCCCGCGTCGAGCGCGCACAGGCCGCCTACCAATACGATGTTGCACTGGCACAGCTGCTGGAGGTCAGTGGACAGATGGACCGTTTCGAAGAGTTCCGGCGGCGTGCGGACGAGGTGATCGACCATGAGTGATGTGCTGCACGACGATGCGACGACGCCCCCCGGAAAGCGCCGGCTGGGACCGATCCTGATAGGGGTGCTGCTGGTGGTGGTGGTGCTGGGCCTGTGGCTGGCCTGGCGCAGCCCGGCCGACCAGATCCAGGGCATGGCCGATGCGGACACCATCAACGTGGCCGCCAAGATCACCGCGCGCGTGGCCGAACTGAAGGTACGCGAGGGTGACCGCGTGCAGCCCGGGCAGGTGCTGTTCCTGCTCGACAGCCCCGAGGTGGCCGCCAAGGAACAGCAGGCGCACGGCGCATTGGCCGCCGCACAGGCGGTAGCCGACAAGGCCGATGAAGGCGCGCGCAGCGAAGACATCCGCGCCGCCGAAGCCAACTGGAAGCGCGCCGAAGCCGGTGCGACGCTGGCCGAGGCCACCTACCAGCGCGTGCAGAACCTGTTCAATGAAGGAGTGATGACCCGGCAGAAGCGCGATGAAGCGCATGCCCAGGCCACCAGCTCGCGCGAACTGGCCCGCGCCGCCCGCGCGCAGTACGACATGGCGCTGTCTGGCGCGCGCGAGCAGGACAAGCGCGCCGCGCAGGGCCAGGTGCAGCAGGCGCAGGGCGCGGTGGCCGAAGTCAACGCCGCGCGCGCCGAAGTGGAAGGCCGCGCGCCGGTCGCCGGCGAGATCAACAAGCGCATGGCCGACCCGGGTGAACTGGTGCCGGCCGGCTATCCGGTGTTCACCCTGGTCGACATCGACCGCATGTGGGTGGCGATGAACCTGCGCGAATCGCAGATGCAGGGCCTGAAGGTCGGCAGCAAGCTGCGTGGCAGTGTGCCGGCGCTCGGCCAGGACGGCGAGTTCGAGGTCTATTTCATCAATCCGGCCGGTGACTATGCGACCTGGCGCACCACCCGCCAGTCGTCCGGCTACGACGTCCGCAGCTTCGAGGTGCGGGTGCGCCCGGTACGCCGCATCGAGGGCTTCCGCCCCGGCATGAGCGTGCTGTTCGCATGGCCCCAGCACTGAGCCCTGATGGCGGCGGCTTCGCCACGTCGTGGCGGCGCGAGCTGCGGTCGCTGCGCGGCAACCGAGCCGACCTGATGCTGGTCACCGTGCTGCCGCTGCTGATGCTGGCGGTGATGGCATGGATGTTCACCCCCTCGGTGATGCGCGACATCCCGATTGCCGTGGTCGACCTCGACCACAGCAGTGACAGCCGCCTGCTGCTGCGCATGCTCGATGCCAGCCCGGGCGTGCGCATCGCCAGCCAACCAGCCGACATGGAGGACGCACGCTCGCAGCTGCGCAGCCTGGACGTGTTCGCGATCGTGCTGGTGCCGCGCGACGTTACCCGGCAGGCGCTGCGCGGGCGCCAGGGCACGGTGTTCGCCTATTACAACGCCACCTACATGACCACCGGCCAGTCCGCCGCGCGTGATATCGGCGATGCGGTCTCGGCCTGGAACGCACGCCTGCTGCGCGAGCGCATCGGCCTGCAGGTCGGCCCGGACAAGCTGCGTGCGGCACCGATCGCGGTGCAGTCAGACATCCTCTACAACCCGGCACGCAGCTACGAGCTGTTCCTGCTGCCACTGATCTTCCCGGCGGTACTGTCGCTGGTGCTGGCACTTGCGGTGGCCGGCAGCCTGGGGCGCGAGATCCGCGATGGCACCCTGCCCGGCTGGCTGGGCCGCACGCCGTGGGCCGCCATCGCCGGCAAGGCTGCACCGTACATCCTGCTGTTCTCGCTGTACGGTGCACTCGGGCTGGGTTACCTGGCCTGGCTGCGCGGCGATGGCGTGGCCGGCAGCGTGCTCCTGCTGCTGCTTGCACAGCCGCTGTTCTACCTGGCCACTGCGGCCTACGCGTTGTTCTTCGTCGGCGTCACCCGCGACATGGGTACTGCGCTGTCCGCAGTCGGCCTCAGCATCGGCACCGCATTGGCGTTCTCCAGCGCCACCTTCCCGGTGCTGGACGGCCCCCTGTTCACCCGCATCTGGCATCAGCTGCTGCCGCTCAGCGCCTACATCAAGCTGCAGACCCAGCAACAGTTCATCGGTTCGCCGCTGCTGGTCTCGCTGTGGCCGTTGGCCACGCTGCTGCTGATGTCGGTGGTGGCCGGCGGCATCGGTGGCCTGCGCCTGATCGCCTTCGCGCGTACGCCTGACGCTGCGCAGCCGGCGAGGGCCGACGCATGAGCACGCTCTGGCGCAGCCTGCGGCAGACCCTGATGGCGGTGCTGTGCGACCGCTATGCGATCGTGGTGATGGTCGGCGCGGTGATCCTGTATTCGTTCTTCTACCCGGCGGCGTACCGCCACCAGGTGGCCGGCAACCTGCCGGTGCTGGTGGTGGACGAAGACCACAGCGCCACCAGCCGCGAACTGCTGCGAAAGCTGGACGCGCTGCGGGTCGCACGCGTGGTCGGGCAACCGGCCGACATCGACAGTGCGCGCCAGCAGCTGGAAGCCGGCCACGCCGAAGGCATCGTGCTGATTCCGGCCAACCTGGAGCGCGACATCCTGCGCGGCCACCCCGCCAAGCTGGTGCTGCTCGGCAACGGCGCCTACCTGGGCCGTGCCAGCTGGGTGCTGGGCAGCGTGGCCGATGCACTGGGCGCGTTCGGGCGTGAGGCGGTAGTCGGCCAGGCGGCCTTCATGGGCGCACCGCAGGCACCGCCGGTCACCCTGGTGCAGCGCCCGCTGTACAACACCCAGGAAGGCTACGGCAGCGCCATCGTCCCCGGCGTGGCCGAACTGATCGTGCACCAGACCCTGCTGATGGGCATCGGCGTCCTGCTCGGCGGCCGTCGTCTCGCGCTCGGCCGGCGCCTGCGCTTCGACCTGCCGACCCTGGCCGGCATGGCACTGGGCTTCGGCCTGATCGGCCTGTTCGGCCTGTTCTACTACGCCGGCTTCACCGCCTGGGTGCAGGACTATCCACGCGGTGGCAATCCACTGGGCCAGCTGCTGGGCGGCACCCTGTTCATCGCCGCGACGGTGGCGTTCGGCCTGTTCGTCGGCAGTTTCTTCCGCACCCGCGAACGTGCGTTCCAGTACATCATCGCCACCTCCATCCCGCTGTTCTTCCTGGCCAACCTGTCCTGGCCGGCAGTGATGACGCCACGCCCGCTGGTGTGGCTGGCGCAGCTGCTGCCAACCACCTCGGGCATCAACCTGATGGTGCGCCTGAACCAGATGGACGCCCGCCTGGCCGAAGTCAGCCACGAACTGATCACCCTCAGCATCCTGCTGCTGCTCTACGGCAGCCTCGCCGCCTGGCGCCTCCTCGCAAGAAAGGGGACGGAGGGGATTAAGTCGTAAGCGGCCGGATTGGCGGATTGCGACTTAATCCCCTCCGTCCCCTTTTCAGGGGTCTGGCGCGTACCAGAACGGGATGCGGTACTCGCGACGTCGCTCCGGGCCGCGTTCGCCACCTTCGGCATTCCAGACCAGGTTCAGATCATGCCGACCGGGTACCAACCCCGCCATCGGCAGGTATCCGACCAAGCCGCGCATGTCGACATCACGGCGTTCCATCGGCATGAACTCGTGCAGGTCGACCGGCGCGCCATCCAACTGCACCTGCCACAGCCGCGACAGGCACTCCACCGCCGCACTGGCAGCCTGCGCGCCTACGGCTTCGTTGCGCGCCCCGGGCAGCGCACTGCAATGCTGGCGTGCCAACGGGTTGTCGCGCTGGGGACGATGCGGAATGAACACGCGCAGGCGCGAACCGGTGATCGTGTCGGAGGGAATCATCGGGTACGCCAACAGCTGATCGTGTGCCGAGCGCATCGACTCGTAATGCGCGCTCAACATGCCGTGTTCGACAGCCTCGTCAGTCATCACCTGGTAACGGTTGAACAGCGAAAACTTCACCGAACCCAGTACCTGGACGGCTCCCAGCACCATGGCCACCACCACGGCGAGCAGATAGACCGCCATGAATGAACGCGAGCGCAGGTTGCTCTGCAGGGTCAGCTGCATCGTCTGCATCTGGCGCAGCAGGGGAATCCGCTGCAGGCCCGCCAGGAAGCGCTGCAGCCAGTGCTGCAGGCCCTCATGGGCCTGGTTGCGCCGCTGTCTACGCGCAATGACGCGCTCCAGCAGCGCGGGCACCAGCGCGAGTGCAAGCAAGCCGGTCAGGACGCTAATGACCACGATCATGACAACACGTTCTGAACCGCCGGCAAGCGCACTGATCGCCATCGCCACGCACAGCGTCAGCACGGCCATCACCAGCGTTCCGGCCAGCGTCTGCACGGCCAACAGCGTGGTGGAGAAGAGCATGGTGGCCAAACGATCAGCGCGCTCGATGCTGCCATCCAGGCCACCGTCGCGGGCCTTGAGGAAGGCGCGCGATACCGGGCCCATCTGCGGAAGCCGTTGCCAGTCGATGCCCTTGGGGAAGTGCGATTTCAGCCCGATCAGGCCTATCCAGTAGCCGCGCACGGTCAGGTGCGCGATCAGCGCCACTGCCAACACGTAGCACATGCCCACGCTGATGCTGAAACCAAACCACAGCAGTTGGAAGTAAATGCCTTCGGTATGCAGGCTGCTGCGCGCCCAGGCATCGAACAGATAGCCAGGAACCGCCAACAGTGCAAACGCCAGCAGGCCGGAAATGAACAATTCGAGCTCGTCGGTACGCTCACGCAGTCGGCCGAAGCGCGCTGTCGCTTCCAGTACTGGATCGACCTCGGCAACCGGCGTGTGCGACTCAGTCAGGGGTGATTCGTTCACATTGCGTTCATCCATTGAAGTCGGCGCAGTATAGACACCGCGCTGCAGCCCGCGATACAGGGCCGTTCAACGACGAACGCCGGCACAGGGCCGGCGTTCGAGGACATGCGTACTGCGAATCCTGTGGAAGGAAGCGCTACCGGTGCAGACAATCAGCGGTAAACACGCTCGCAGCGGCGTTCGACCACGCGATCACCGTTTTTCTGCTGGCTGTTGCCCTGGATCTGCCGGCCCGCGGCGCCACCGGCGACGGCACCGGCCACGGTGGCGAGCTTCTTGCCGTTGCCGCCGCCCACCTGGTTGCCGAGCAGGCCACCAATCACCGCGCCGGTGGCCGTACCGGCAATACGGTTGGGGTCACGCGAATTGCGTTGCACTTCCACGTTCTTGCAGACCACGCGGCTGCCATCGTTGAATTTGCGTCCTTCATCACGCGGCCCGTAGGTCTGCGCGCCTGCAACCGAGCTGGCCGCCAGCAGCGTGCCCAGCACAAGCAGTCGGGTCGAGGTCTTCATGGCCATCTCCTGAGGTCCGGGATGGCGCAAGTGTCCTCCCACGGCTGGCAACCGGAAGTGAAATGGGCGTTTGCGCGGCGACATCGGCCATCGCCCGTTCAGGAAAGAAATCCGCGCCCATCGCGACCAGCCATCGCGATGGGCGCCGTCTCCCTGCCGGCATGCCGCCCTTCTAGAACTCCTGCCAGCCACCCGCGTTGGCGGCCAGCGTCGAATCGATGCGGGGAGAAAGAACCGTCGGCCTGCGCACCGGAGCCACCGACGCAGCGACGGCCGCCAACGCAGGCCGTACCACCGCCGCGGCCGTGGCGGTACCGGTGCGGAACACCGACACCGCTTCAGCCAACAGGTTGGCCTGCTCTTCCATCGAGCGCGCCGCTGCGCTGGCTTCTTCCACCAATGCCGCATTCTGCTGGGTGGTCTCGTCCATCTGCACCACGGCCTGGTTGACCTGCTCGATGCCCGAACTCTGCTCCTGCGAGGCGGCGGAGATGTCGGCCATGATGTCGGTCACCCGCTGCACCGAGGCCACGATCTCGCCCATCGTGGTGCCTGCCTGGCGCACCAGTGCAGACCCATCGGCCACCTTGCCGACCGAGTCCTCGATCAGGCCCTTGATCTCCTTGGCGGCACCGGCCGAGCGCTGCGCCAGCGTGCGCACCTCGCTGGCCACCACCGCAAAGCCCCGGCCCTGCTCACCGGCACGCGCCGCTTCCACCGCGGCGTTCAGTGCCAGGATGTTGGTCTGGAATGCGATGCCATCGATCACCGAGATGATCTCGGCAATCTTCTTCGAGGCGGCTTCGATGGCGGACATCGTGGTCACCACCTGGCCGACCACCTCCCCGCCCTGCGAGGCGACACCATGCGCACCGATGGCAAGCTGGTTGGCCTGCCGCGCGTGTTCGGCATTCTGCTTCACGGTGGAGGTCAGCTCCTCCATCGACGCGGCCGTTTCCTCCAGATTCGCGGCCTGCTGCTCGGTGCGCCGCGACAGGTCGGTGTTGCCCGAGGCAATCTCGCCTGCAGCCAGGTTGATGCTGGATGCACTGGCCTGGATGCGGCCAACGATCTGCTTGAGCTGATCGACGGTGGCATTGCAGTCATCGCGCATGCGGGCGAACACCCCGTGGAAATCGCCGTGCATGCGCACGGTCAGGTCACCGCGCGAGATGGCCTGCAACAGGGTCGACACCTGCACCAGGTTTTCATCGGTGGTCTGCATCAGCTGGTTGAGCCCGGCCACCATGTCGCGGAAATCGTAGGCGAAGCGATCCTCATCGCCACGCAGGCTGAAGTCGCCTGCCGCAGCAGCGGTCGCCAGCCGGCGGATCTCGCTGTTGATCGCCGACAGGCTGCTCTTGGTTTCATCCATTGCCTGGGTGATCGCCGCCTTCTCGCCCGGCAACGGGTCCATGTCCACCGACAGGTCACCGCGGGCATAGTGCTTCATCACTTCGATCAGCCGGTTCTGCACCTGCACGTGCGAACCAACCAGCGCATTGGTTTCGTGCACCATCCGCCCGAAGTCGCCGGGGAACGCGCTCTCATCCATGCGGTAGCTGAGGCTGCCGGCGTCATGCTGGCGGGCCAGCTCGCCCTGCGCCGCCATCACCGCCTGTACCTGCATCTGCATGCGTTGCATCGACCTGAGCAGCTGGGTCACCTCATCGTTGCCCGACGCATCGATGACGTTGTCCAGGCGGCCACCGGCGATGCCATCGGCCAGCTTCACCGCCCCCTCCAGCGGACGGGTCAGGCTGCGGGTGATCGCCCAGGCCGCCAGCGAACCCAGTATCAGGCTCATCACGCCGAACACGATCGACAAGGTGCCGGTCCAGGCCTCCGTGCTGCGATATTCCTGGCGGCTGCGCTCGGTCAGTGTCTCCTGATGCCGCAGCAGCGTCGAGATGGATTCGTTCCAGGCCGTGGCCAGCCCGTGCTCGGCCAGCAGCTCTTTGGCAGCGCCGTCGAAATCCCCAGCCTTCATGCGCTCGTGCAGATGCTGGGTGGAGGCGTCGGTCGCCTTGCGTGCCGCGTCGATTTTCGCAACCAGCGCATCGCCGGTGGCGTCACGCGGAATCTTGATGTACCTGGCCCAGATGCCGTCGTAGGTCTGCGACAGTTCCTGTGCCTTCTGATAATCCTTGTCGAAATCCTCGCCACGCTTGATCACCATCAGCCGCCGATGCATCAGCACCGCATTGTTGGTATCGAGCATGTCATTCAGCAGCCGCATCTTCACCATGTTGACGTCCACCACTTTCTCGAACTGGGCGGACTTGAGCTGGTTTCCGTACAGCACCAGACCAACGATGGCCATGATGAACAGCAGCAGCAAACCAAAGCCGGCGCCCAGCCGGGATCCCACTCGGAGGTTGCGTAAGGCGAGCATCTCAGTTCCCTTGATCATGGCCGTACGATCGATGGCGGCGCAGGCAAGGGAAACTTTATGGGAGTTTATATTTGGAACGATCCAATAATATTGAACAGGCAGAACGGACCCGCCCCCGTACCGCCCCCCATCGCCCTTTGGCTGCCGATGACATGCCAGCGCAGCATTGAAATCACGCTGCATTGACAGTTTTTCTCCGGTATATCCCTCCAGCATCCATTGATAATCAGCAGCGGACACCACCGTTCCGGGTCGGGCTGCCGGTGCATGCAGCCGCTACCGGCGAACGGCTACAGTTGCGGCATGTCCCTGGTCCTGCACATCGACGGCGCATCCATCAACGACATCGCCAGCCTGTACGCGGAAATCAACCGTGTGTTCATGGCCAGCGAGAACTGGCAGCTGGGAGCAAGCCTGGACGCGCTTGATGACCTGCTGTGGGGTGGCTATGGCGTGCTCGCCGGCCACTCCGCCGCGACCGTCGTCTGGCAGGACATCGCGCACAGCCGCAGTGCATTGGGCCGGGACGCCACGCGTGCGTGGCTGCGGTCAAAACTCGATCAGCCCGGCACCTTCAATGTCGCGGCCATCAACGAGCAGATCGCGGCGCTGGAGCACGGCCAGGGACAGACGTACTTCGAGATCGTGATGGAGATCTTCGACGGGCATCCGCAGATCACCCTGGTCGCTGCCTGAGCGCGCTGCGGCAACGCCGCGTGCCGGGCTTCAGAATTTCGCCAGGGCCTCACCCAGGCGCAATGGGAACGCAACCTCGCTGGCCAGATGCCATGCGCGTGCATTGGCACCCAGCCGGGTGCATTCGGCCTCATCCATCGCCAGTGCACGCTCGACGGCCTGCTCCAGCGCTGTCTCGTCCACATGCCAGGTCCTGGACAGGTGGCAGGGCGCGCCCTCGTGGGCCGCCACCAGAAGACCGCGGCTCTCATCGATCATCTGGTTCATCGGCGCGCCATCGCAGGTGATCACCACCGCCGCGCAGCTCATCGCTTCGACCAGGTAGTGGCCCCAGCCCTCGGTCTGCGACAGGCACAGGTGGAACACATGCTCGTTCTGCAGGCGCTGCACCTCTTCATCGGGCAGGCGCTCGCGGACGATCCGCAGGTTTGCCGCCCCACCCTCGTCTTCGTCCGAAGGCCCGCCACGCAGGACGGTCAGCAGGGGCCATTCCGGGTGCCGCTTCCAGACCTTCACCAGGGTCGCCGTACCCTTCATGCGGCTGCTGCCTGCGGCATGCAGGAAGCTGCGGGGCTTGCGCGGCACCGAAGCGTCGTAGCGGTCGCGGCTGCAGAAGCCCACTTCCAGCGCGCGCATGCCCAGCGCAGTGAAGATGCGCGTGGCGTCCTCGGTCTTGGTCAGCAGGGCATCGAATCGCGGCAGGATGCGGAGGCTGCGCGCAGATACCCATTCCGGATTCGGGATCAGCAGATTGACCTCGGCCAGGCCAAAACTGGCCGGCCGTACGTGCTCCAGCGAGATGTTGATATCGAATCGCGCCGGCTTCCGCCCCAGGCTCAGCCACGACGCCAACAGGCGGCGCAGGCGCAACCGGCGCAGTTTCCACGCCCCGCCATTGCGTACCGCATCGAGGCGGCTGATGGTCACCTCATGCCCGAGCTGTCGCAGCGAGCGCTCGATCACCTGGATGTCATGGCTCAAGCCGCGCTGGTTGTCGGCCGCCAGCAGGTGAACATGCGCCATCAGTGCGAACTCCCGTCCCGGCGCAGGTCGCGGACCGGCAACGCGGTCGCCAGGACGAAGCCCAGCACCAGGTAGAAATAGAACGAATGCGGCATTGCCCGATAGAACACGTTGTCGGTGAACGCCGAGAGCGCGTAGACGATGACCACGGCAAGGCCGGCGGTGGCGACCATCGCCGTGGTTTCATCGGCATGGCCGATCCGTCGCACGAAATGAATACCCGGCAGGATGAAGATCAGCAGCATGATCAGCAACAGCGGCACGCCACCGGTCACTGCCGCTTCCAGGTACTCGTTGTGGGGATGGTTGTAGCGAGAGATCGCGTCGGACACCTCGCCGCGGGCAATGCCCTCGCGCGCATAGGTACCAAACTGGTTCAAGCCCACCCCGGTCAGCGGGTGCTCGGCAATGGCGTCGACCGCCACGCCCCACATCGCGATGCGCTCACGCACCGAACCCACTTCGTTGTGCTGGTTGAAGCCGGCGATCTCGCCACTGACCTCACCGAAGCGTTGGATGACCTGATGGTTGAGCACCGTGGTGGCACCGAGCACGCCGATGACCAGGGCGCCGACGAAGGCCAGCGGGCCACGCCAGCGCCGGGTACGCCACACGTGCACCGTCATCACCATCAGCATCGCCGGAATGAAGGCCAGGATCGGCCCCCGGCTCTGCGCCAGGATCGAGCCGTAGACGCCCACGGCAACGGCAACCCCATGCAGGCAGCGCTCGGCCGGATGGACGTTCGGCTGGATCAACCGGATGACCGAGAACAGCGCCATGCACAGCGTGACCATCGTGAACTCGATGGCCGTCCATTCGCCACCACTGAAACCATAAGCACGTTCCAACCCCATCACGTGGTGCTGCACGATGCATGAGCCACCGAACACCAGGGTGGAGAGCGCGAACAGAGTCCAGATCAGGCGCCAGTCCAGCACGGCGGCGAACACCGCGGCCGTACCCAGATAGAGCAGCATCTGCGCGGGCAGGTCCAGCTCGCTCCAGCGCAGGTCGTGCCAGGTGATGCTGAAGAAGGCAAAGGCCAGGCGCAGCAAACAGGCGATCACGATGAAGCGCGCGATGCGGTAGCGCAGGCGGACATCCGGCTGGCGACGGATCAGCACCACGCCGGTGACCAGCAGGGCCAGCAGCAGCACGGCCTTCAACAGGTTGTACGGCGCAGATCCGGCAAGCGGGACAACGGCAACCAGCGTACTCAGCAGGGCGATGCGCCAGTAATGGCGAGGTTCGGCGGCCATGCAGGCTGCAGTCATGCGTGTTCTTTCCATCAACGCCCGCCCGGGGATGAATTGCCCCGGTTTCCATGGAGGCCGATTGGCGGGAATCGCCGGGGCCGACACTACCGTGGCCCTCCAAGGAAATCAACCAAACCACCGCTGTCGTTGGCGCCCAGACAGCCCCGGCGCGCGCCCCGCCCGGTGGACCAGGGCGGGGATCATCGACCCGCCCAGGCCGTTACACTAACTGTTCTTCCGGCCCTGCCCCGCAAGGCCTTGCCCAGACGCCCTGCCCAGACGCGAACCGCTCCAAGTGACTGATACGAAAGACAACACCAGCAACGCCAAGGCGTCCAAAGAACACACCCCGCTGATGAAGCAGTTCTTCGCGGCCAAGTCCGACCATCCGGACCTGCTGCTGTTCTTCCGCATGGGCGATTTCTACGAGCTGTTCTACGACGATGCGCGCAAGGCCGCGCGCCTGCTCGACATCACCCTGACCCAGCGCGGCAGCTCCGGCGGTGCGCCGATCCCGATGGCTGGCGTGCCGGTGCATGCCTACGAGGGTTATCTGGCACGGCTGGTGGCGCTGGGTGAGTCGGTGGCGATCTGCGAGCAGATCGGCGATCCGGCACTGGCCAAGGGCCTGGTCGAACGCAAGGTGGTACGCATCGTCACCCCCGGCACCGTCACCGACGAAGCGCTGCTGGACGAGCGCCGCGATACCCTGCTGATGGCCCTGTCGCGCACGAAGCAGGGCTACGGCCTGGCCTGGGCCGACCTGGCCGGCGGCCGCTTCCTGGTCAACGAGGTGGAAACCGACGACGCGCTGGAAGCCGAACTGGCGCGGCTGGAGCCGGCCGAACTGCTGGTGCCCGACGAAGAGAACTGGCCGGAATTCCTGCGCCAGCGTACCGGCGTGCGCCGCCGCGCGCCGTGGCTGTTCGACGCCGACAGTGGCCGCCGCCAGCTGCTGGCGTTCTTCAAGCTGCATGACCTGAGCGGTTTCGGCATCGATGACAAGCCGCGCGCCACGGCTGCGGCCAGCGCCCTGCTCGGCTATGTCGAAGAAACCCAGAAGCAGCGCCTGCCGCACCTGACCTCGATCGCGATGGAAACCGCCGGCGAGGCGATTGCGATGAATGCCGCAACCCGCCGCCATCTGGAACTGGATACGCGCGTCGATGGCGACACCCGCAACACCCTGCTGGGCGTGCTGGACAGCACCGTGACGCCCATGGGCGGGCGCCTGCTGCGGCGCTGGCTGCACCGCCCGCTGCGCCTGCGCGAGGTCCTGGTGCAGCGCCACCATGCGGTGGAAACGCTGATCGACCGCGGCAGTGATGCCGACATCCGCGAGCAGTTCCGCCGCCTGGGCGACCTCGAACGCATCCTCACCCGCGTCGCACTGCGCTCGGCGCGCCCGCGCGACTTCTCCACCCTGCGCGATGGCCTGGGCCTGCTGCCGGCAGTGCGCGAGGTGCTGGCGCCGCTGGATTCTCCACGCCTGCAGGCGCTGCACGCCGCGCTGGGCGAACATGACGAATGCGCGCAGCTGCTGGCCAGCGCCATCGCCGAGATGCCGCCGCTGAAGCTGAGCGATGGCGGCGTGCTGGCCGACGGCTTCGACGAGGAGCTGGACGAGCTGCGCCGCCTGTCCACCCATGCCGACCAGTTCCTGGTCGACCTGGAACAGCGCGAGCGCGAGAGCAGTGGCATCGCCACCCTGAAGGTGGGCTACAACCGGGTGCACGGCTATTACATCGAAATCAGCAAGGGCCAGTCCGACCGCGCACCGGTGCACTACACCCGCCGGCAGACGCTGACCAACGCCGAGCGCTACATCACCGAGGAACTGAAGGCCTTCGAGGACAAGGTGCTGTCCGCGCGCGACCGTTCGCTGTCGCGCGAGAAGTACCTGTACGAGCAGCTGCTGGACACCCTCGGCGGGCAGCTGGAACCGCTGAAGCAATGCGCGGCGGCGCTGAGCGAGCTCGACGTGCTGGCCGGCTTCGCCGAACGCGCGCAGGCGCTGGACTGGGCACGCCCGGAACTGCAGGCCGAGCCGTGCCTGAAGATCGAGCGCGGCCGCCACCCGGTGGTCGAAGCGGTGCGCGAACAGCCGTTCGAACCGAATGACCTCGACCTGCATCCGGACCGCCGCATGCTGGTGATCACCGGCCCGAACATGGGCGGTAAATCGACCTACATGCGGCAGAACGCGCTGATCGTGCTGCTGGCCCACATCGGCAGCTTCGTGCCGGCCAGCCGTGCGCTGATCGGCCCGATCGACCGCATCCTGACCCGCATCGGCGCCGGTGACGACCTCGCCCGCGGGCAGTCCACCTTCATGGTCGAAATGGCCGAGACCAGCTACATCCTGCATCACGCCACCGCGCACTCGCTGGTGCTGATGGACGAGATCGGCCGTGGCACCTCCACCTATGACGGCCTGGCCCTGGCCGACGCGGTGGCCCGCCACCTGGCCTACCAGAACCGCTGCTACACGCTGTTCGCCACCCACTACTTCGAGCTGACCGCGCTGGCCGACGAGCAGCACGAAGGTGGCCGCAGCGGCATCGCCAACGTGCACCTGGATGCGGTCGAGCATGGCGAAGCGCTGGTGTTCATGCATGCGGTGAAGGACGGCCCGGCCAACCGCAGCTTCGGCCTGCAGGTGGCGGCACTGGCCGGCCTGCCCCGCGCCACCGTGGCGCAGGCGCGTCGTCGCCTGGCCGAGCTGGAGCAGCGCGGCGGAGAAAGCCATGCCGCCGAGCTGGCACCGCAGGCGCTGGATGCACCGCAGCAGTTCGGCCTGTTCGCAGCACCCTCCAGCAAGGCGCAGGAAGCGCTGGCGGCGATCGACCCCGACGAGCTGACCCCGAAGCAGGCGCTGGAAGCGCTGTACCGGCTGAAGGCGCTGCTGTAACCGCAGCACACGTCCATGGCCTCCCGCCTGGCCGCGGGGGGCCAATTGAAAGATTCCACAAATCCGATTCTGCTTTTCAATTGACAGAATCTATTAACCTGAACGAATCATTCGATTATTCATTTCATCTGGCCCTAGCTACAGTCGAGTGAAGATGTTTCCCACGTCTTCACCGCCACCAGGAGCCAGCCGATGAGCCAGTCCGACAACAACAACGCCAAGTGCCCTTACCACAGCGCCCCGACGCCTGAGGAAGGCGCCCAGCAGCAGCGCGAGCTGAGCACCACGCCGAAGCAGAAGCACGGTGACGACCCGGTCACGCCGATGACCACGGCCTTCGGCGCGCCGGTGGTGGACAACCAGAACAGCAAGACCGCCGGCCCGCGCGGCCCGCTGCTGATGGAAGACGTGTGGCTGCTGGAGAAGCTGGCCAATCTCAACCGCGAGATCATTCCCGAACGCCGCATGCACGCCAAGGGCTCGGGCGCGTTCGGCACCTTCACCGTCACCCACGACATCAGCAAGTACACCCGCGCCAAGCTGTTCGAGAAGGTCGGCAAGCAGACCGAAATGTTCGCCCGCTTCACCACGGTGGCCGGCGAGCGTGGCGCCGCCGACGCCGAGCGCGACATCCGCGGCTTCGCGCTGAAGTTCTACACCGAAGAAGGCAACTGGGACCTGGTCGGCAACAACACGCCAGTGTTCTTCCTGCGCGACCCGCGCAAGTTCGCCGACCTCAACAAGGCGGTCAAGCGCGACCCGCACACCAACCTGCGCAGCGCGCGCAACAACTGGGATTTCTGGACGCTGCTGCCCGAAGCCCTGCTGCAGGTGACCGTGGTGATGAGCGACCGCGGCATCCCGCGCAGCTTCCGCCACATGCACGGCTTCGGCTCGCACACCTACAGCTTCACCAACGCCGACAGCGAGCGCTTCTGGGTGAAGTTCCACTTCGTCAGCCAGCAGGGCATCGAATCGCTGACCGACGCACAGGCGCAGATCCTGGTCGGCCATGACCGCGAAAGCCACGGCCGCGACCTGTTCGCCGCCATCGACAAGGGCGACTTCCCGAAGTGGAAGCTGTTCATCCAGGTCATGCCGGAACTGGATGCGGAAACCTACCGCGTGCACCCGTTCGACCTGACCAAGGTGTGGCCGAAGAGCGACTACCCGCTGATCGAGGTCGGCCAGTTCGAACTGAACCGCAACCCGGTCAACTGGTACCAGGACGTGGAGCAGTCGGCGTTCGCACCGAGCAACCTGGTGCCGGGCATCGGCCCGTCGCCGGACAAGATGCTGCAGGCGCGCCTGTTCGCCTATTCCGATGCGCAGCGTTACCGCCTGGGCGTCAATCACCACCAGATCCCGGTGAACGCTGCGCGCTGCCCGGTGCACAGCAACCACCGCGATGGTGCGATGCGCGTGGACGGCAACTACGGCGGCCTGCCGCACTACGAGCCGAACAGCTACGGCCAGTGGCAGGAGCAGCCGGAGTACCGCGAGCCGCCGATGAAGATCCGCGGCGATGCCGACTTCTGGAACTTCCGTGAGGACGATGCCGACTACTTCAGCCAGCCGGGTGCGCTGTTCCGCAGCTACAACCAGGCGCAGAAGGACCGCCTGTTCGCCAACACCGCCCGTGCCCTGGGCGATGCGCCGGACTTCATCAAGCAGCGCCACATCGACAACTGCAGCAAGGCCGACCCGGCTTACGGTGCCGGCGTCGCTGCGGCCCTGAAGGCGCTGGCCAGCCAGCCGTCGGACCCGTTCAAGCCGGCACAGCCGGAAACCGACTTCCCTGCCGCCACCCCGGGCGCGGAAGACATCGAGCTCTGATCGGCCTCCCCCGTGTACGGCACGCCGCCTCCCCGTGAGGCGGCGTCGCCGTTTTAACGGTCCGCGTCGTACCTTCTGCACGCCCCATCCCAATCGAGGATTCCCCTGATGAGCCTGACCGATGAACTTCTCGCCAAATTGCAGGGCGCTCCGCTGCAGCAGGTGTCGCAGCAGCTCGGCATCAGCGATACCCAGGCCTCCGGCGCGATCAGCACCGCGCTGCCGGTGCTGATGGGCGCGCTGGGCAACAACGCCGCGCAGCCGCAGGGGGCGCAGGCTCTGCTCGGCGCGCTGCAGAACAACCACAGCGGCCTGGACCTGGGCAGCGTGCTCGGTTCGGTGCTGGGCGGAGGTGGTGGTGGTGCCGCCAGCGATGGCGCCGGCATCCTCGGCCACATCTTCGGCGGCAGCCAGCAGAAGGTGGAAACCGGCCTGGCCCAGGCCACCCAGCTCGACAGCGGCCGCACCAGCCAGCTGCTGCAGATCCTCGCGCCGATCGTGATGGCCTTCCTCGCCCAGCGGCTGGGTGGCGGCCAGGCCGATGCCGGCTCGCTCAGCCAGGCGCTTGGCCAGGAAAAGCAGCAGGTGCAGCAGCAGGGCGGCATTGCCGGTGGCCTGCTCGGCAGCGTGCTGGACCAGGACGGCGACGGCCAGTTCGGCATGAGCGACCTGTTGAAGCTGGGCGGCAACCTGCTCGGCGGCAAGCGCTGACAGGCGCTGTTGCCGGGGATGACCCAGCATGATCTGCATCGCCGCGGATCACGCCGGGCCCTGCCCGGCGTCCTACCGGTTCCCGGCCTTCAGCCGCTGCAGGATCGGCGCGAACAACGGCGCCTGCATCGAGCGCGGCGGCACCGCTGGCTTTCCCTGTTCCTGTGCCTGCCAGTACGACCACGGCAGCACCTTGTCGCCCAGTTCGTAGTCCATGCCGTCCCAGCCATCCTCGCGGAAGGCGTAGAAGGCCCAGTGCACCTTGTCCTGTTCCAGCACCTGCAGCACGTCCTGCAGGTAACGGCTGCAGTCGGGCCAGCGGCGCATGCAGCCGAATTCACCAACCACCATGCGGTTGGCCTCCACCCCGTGCGCCTTCGCCCAGTCCATCGGCTGCTGCAGGTAGCTGCGTACGCGCGCCGCGTCCCAGCGCTCGCTGTGGCCGCCGAACGGCACGCTGCCCGGGTAGCGCCAGGGCTTGGCCCGCTTCTGGTTGGGCGCACTGGTCGCCGCGTACGGCTCGTACATGTGCACGCTGTACAGCAGTTTCGCGTCGTCCAGCGGTGCCGGCCAGTAGTTGAAGCCATCGGCCGCCGCATACCATCCGGCATCCAGCATCAGCGGCATTTCCGTGTCGACCTCGCGGATGCGCGCGATCAGCTCCGCGTAGAAGCGGCGCAGATCACGCGGGCCGTCCTGCACCCCGGCGTACCACTGCTGCATCGCCTCGCTGGACGCATGTTCGGCCAGGCCGGCACCGAATTCCGGCACCGGTTCGTTGATCAGGTTGTAGGCGGCCAGTGCGGGATGCCCTTTCAGCGCCACGGCCAGGTCATGCCAGAAGCGTAGCGCCGGTGCGTGATTGTCGAACGACTGCCACAGGCGCTGGTCGACCTTGTCACCGTTGTGCTGCTTCCAGCGCAGCAACGGCAGCGACAGCGGGGTGAGCACCACTTTCAGTCCGGCCGCGTTGGCATCGTCCAGCACGCGGCGCAATGTCGCCAGATCGGCCGCGACCAGCCCTTGATAGTCGTCCGCGTTGCCGATCAGGAAGTCGCGGCCGCCCTGCGCCTTCCACTTGTCCGGTACCAGCCGCACCCAGGTCGCGCCGGTCGCACGCAGCGCCTCGAAGTAGTCCCGGTCCGGAGGCGACACGTTCATGCTGTTGCCTCCGCGCTGCGGAGCATCCCAGAAGGTGATGTCGGCGGCGAAGGCCGGGGCGGCGGTGGCGAGGGCCAGGCACAACAGGCTGCGGCGCAGGAACATGAGGGTCTTCCATGAGAAGGACGATCCAACGTGCGGGGCACACACCGAACGCAGGCTGAGTGCGCGCGGCACAGCGACCATGAACCGCGCTACCCGCTCGCTCTGGTGGGTGCGAACCGTTGGTTCGCACGCTCTCCGCTGGACCAGACCCGGCGGGCAACCCTCAAAGCGCGTCCAGATCGCCAAGCGCACGTATCAACCGCCGCGCGCGCTTGTCCGGCTTGTGCTCCGGCGGCTGGAAGCCATCGCGGGCGGCGATGCGCAATGCGCGCTGCTCGGCACGACGCGCCTTCGAGGCTTCGCTCTCGGTGTACAGCTGCTGCGCCGCCGGGGCCGGCCCGCGCTGGTCGCTCAGGCCCAGTACCTGGATCTCGAAATGCTCTTCGCCGCGATCGACCTGCAGCTGCTCACCCACGCGCACGGCGCGCGAGGATTTCGGGCGCTGGCCAGCCACGCTGACCTTGCCGGTCTCGATGGCCTGCTTGGCCAGGCTGCGGGTCTTGAAGAAACGGGCCGCCCACAGCCAGATGTCCAGGCGGACAGTGGGCGACAGCGGGGAAAGCTCATGCATCGGTGCGTACTACTCCGGTGGCTTGTTCAGGGGACGCGGATGGTCGGGGTCGGTACGGCAACCGCTGCCCCCGATCAGGGTGGGTACGCCAGCGGACAGATCCTGGCGCTGGCTGCCGACCAGGCATTCGGGCCGGTCGGTCGGCCGCACCTGGGTATCACCCAGCCGGTCGTCCATCGAACATGCGGCCAGTACGACGCCGATCAAGGCCAGCGCCATGCCCCGTCCCACCCGTAGTCGTTGATGCATTGCCACATCCCGCAAACCGGCTTGGTGCTAGTGTGCGCCTCCCGGGAATCGATCACCACTCCATGGCCAAAGCGCCGCTTGACCTGACCTCCGGCCCGATCGGCCGCAATCTCCTGCTGTTTTCCCTGCCGATCCTGGCCGGCAACATCGCGCAGTCGCTGAATGGTTCGGTGAATGCGGTGTGGGTGGGGCGCTTCCTCGGCGAGGCGGCGCTGACCGCCACCGCGAACGCCAACAACATCATGTTCTTCCTGATCGGCTCGGTGTTCGGTTTCGGCATGGCCTCGACCATCCTGATCGGCCAGGCCATCGGCGCACGCGACATTGCCCAGGCGCGGCGCGTGGTCGGTACCAGCGCCACCTTCTTCATCGGCCTGTCGGTGATCATCGCCATCGCCGGCTGGTTCATGGCGCATCCGCTGCTGGCGGCGATGGGCACGCCGGCCGCCTCGCTGCCGCTGGCCGAGGCCTACCTGCAGATCATCTTCCTGGCGATGCCGACGCTGTACGCGTTCGCCTTCCTTACCGCCGCGCTGCGCGGTGCCGGCGATTCGCGTACGCCGTTCCGCTTCCTGATGGTGTCGGTGGCGCTGGACATCGTGCTGAACCCGGTGCTGATCTTCGGCATGGGGCCGTTCCCCGCGCTGGGCATCGCCGGCTCGGCGTGGGCCACGCTGGTCGCGCAGACCCTGTCGCTGGCCGGCCTGCTGCTGTACATGCGCCACAAGCGCCACACACTGTGGCTGGGGCGTGCCGACATGCGCCTGTTCAGGCTCGACCTGACCATCCTCAAGGCGCTTGTGCTCAAGGGCGTGCCGATGGGCCTGCAGATGGTGCTGATCTCGCTGTCGGTGATCCTGCTGATGACCATGGTCAACCAGTACGGCACCGCTACCGGCGCAGGCTATGGCGCCTCGCTGCAGCTGTGGAACTACCTGCAGATGCCGGCGATGGCGATCGGTGCGGCCTGCTCGTCGATGGCCGCGCAGAACGTGGGCGCACAGCGCTGGGACCGCGTGCGTGGCACCGCACGCCAGGGCGTGATGTTCAACTTCCTGCTGACCGGCGCGTTGATCCTGCCGCTGGTGGTGTTCGATCGCCAGCTGCTGGCGCTGTTCCTGCCGCCGGCCAGCGAGGCATTGGACATCGCCCGCCATCTCAACCATGTGGTGATCGGCTCGTTCCTGTTCTTCGGCGTCAGCTTCGTGATCTCCGGCGTGGTGCGCTCGACCGGCGCGGTGATTCCACCGCTGCTGATCCTGGCCGGCTCGCTGTGGGGCGTACGCGTGCCGTTCGCCGAACTGCTGCAGCCGTACTGGGGTGCCGATGCGATCTGGTGGAGTTTCCCGGTCAGCTCGTTCGTGTCGATGCTGCTGTCGCTGGCGTATTACCGCTGGGGCGGCTGGCGCAAGGCGAAGATGATCGGCAAACCTTCGCACGCCGAGGAACTGGCCACGCCCTCGGAAATTCCGGCCTGCCCGCCCTCGCCGGTGGCCGACCCGGATGCGGC
>NZ_JAOEDV010000059.1:0-28087 GCF_029837545.1 Stenotrophomonas sp. GD04024
CACGCCATTTTTCGCAGCAGTGGGCCTGCCTAGACTGCGCTCCCCACATTCACGGAGCGCACGCCATGTCGCTTCACCTGCCGTGCGCCGCACGGATCGGCCCGCGCCCATGAGCGCGATCACCGTGCCACAGGCCCCGGCCGCCCCGCCTGCCCCCGCGTTCGATCGCCGCATCGTGGTCGGATTGTGCGGCGTGCTGCTGGTGGTGCTGCTGTCGGGCTTCAACGAGAACGTCACCAAGGTCGCGCTGGCCGACATCCGCGGTGGGATGGGGTTCAGTGCCGATGACGGCAACTGGATCACCGGCATCTACAGTGCCATGTCGGTCAGCGCGATGGCCTTCGCGCCCTGGTGCGCGGCCACCTTCTCGCTGCGCCGCTTCGGCCTGGTGATGATCGCCGCCTTCATGGTGCTGGGGGTGCTGTGCCCGCTGGCGCCGAACCTGCCGACCTTCCTGCTGCTGCGCGCATTGCAGGGCCTGGCCGGCGGTGCGTTGCCGCCGCTGCTGATGAGCGTGGCGCTGCGCTTCCTGCCGCCGGGCATCAAGCTGTATGGCCTGGCGGGCTACGCGCTCACCGCAACGTTCGGGCCGAGCATGGGCACGCCGCTGGCCGCACTGTGGGTCGAGCACGCCGGTTGGCAGTTCGCGTTCTGGCAGATCGTGCCGTTCTGCGTGGCCGGCATGGTGATGGTCGGCTGGGGCCTGCCGCAGGACCCGATGCGCCTGGAGCGCTTTGCCCAGTTCAACGGCGTGGGCCTGGCCCTGGGGTTGCCGGCACTGGTGATGCTGGTGCTGGGCCTGACCCAGGGCGCGCGCCTGAACTGGTTCGATTCGCCGCTGATCACGGTGCTGCTTGGCGGCGGCACCGGCCTGCTGGTGTTGTTCTTCATCAACGAGTGGTTCCACCCGCTGCCGTTCTTCAAGCTGCAACTGCTGGCCCATCGCAATCTCAGCTATTCGCTGGTCACCTGCGTGGGCGTGCTGTTCGTGCTGCTGGCGGTCATCTCCATCCCCTCCGGCTTTCTCGCCAGTGTGCAGGGCTACCGCCCGCTGCAGACCGCGCCGATGTTGTTGTGGGTGGCGCTGCCGCAGGCCATTGCGTTGCCGCTGGTGGCTGCGCTGATGAACCAGCGTGCGGTGGACTGCCGCTGGGTGCAGGCGGCCGGGCTGCTGCTGCTGGCGGCGGCGTGCTTCCTGGGCGCACACCTGGATGTGCAGTGGAACCGCGACACCTTCCTGTGGGTGCAACTGCTGCAGGTGGTGGCACAGCCGATGGCGGTGCTGCCGTTGCTGCTGCTGGCGACCACCGGGCTGGCGCCGCAGGACGGTCCCTATGCCTCGGCCTGGTTCAACACCGTCAAAGGCTTTTCGGCGGTGTTTGCCGGTGGCGTGCTTGATGCGGTCGGACAGTCACGGCGCCACCTCCATTCCACCGCGCTGGTCGACCACCTGGGCAACCAGCCGTGGCTGCCCGCCAGCGCCGATCTGCCCGCACGCCTGCACGCCCAGGTGCAGGCGCTCACCTCGGCGGACCTGTACTGGCTGGTCGCGCTGGTGGCCCTGGGCTGCCTGCCGCTGCTGCCGTGGGCCACCCGTGTCCATCCGCCACGTGCCGTGGCCTGACCCTCACCCGTAAGGACTCCCCCATGAGCCTCAACAAGACAACCCTCAACACCGGCCTTGTGCTGGGCGTGCTGGCCCTGGCGATCGTCAGCTGGCTGCTGCTGCGCGACGGGCGCTACCAGCGCACCGACAACGCCTACGTCAATGCGGATTTCACCGTGGTCGCACCGAAGGTGGCCGGCTTCGTCAGCAGCGTCGAGGTGGACGACAACCAACCCGTGAAGGCCGGCGACGTGCTGGCGCGCATCGACGACCGCGACTACCAGGTGGCCCTGCAGGCAGCGCGTGCCGACCTGGCCAACGCGCGTGCACAGCTGGCCAATGCACAGGCCGCACTGGCCCAGCAGGGCTCGCTGATCGAACAGGCCAGGGCCAGTGTCGATGTCAGCCGCTCCGAACTGACCCTGGCCAGCGCCGACCAGCAGCGCTACCGCGAACTGGCCCGCGACGGCGCCGGCACCGTGCAGAACGCGCAGCAGGCGCAATCGAAGCAGGCCGTGGCCAGTGCGCACCTGCAGCAGGGCCAGGCCGCGTTGTCGACCGCACGCCAGCGCATCGACATCCTGACCGCCGGTGTGCAGGCCGCGCAGGCCGCGGTACAACGCGCCGAAGCCGCGCAGGCGCGCGCCGAACTGGATCTGTCGCACACCGTGCTGCGCGCGCCGATCGACGGCATGGTCGGTCGCCGTGCGGTACGCGCCGGCGCCTACCTGACCCCGGGAACGCCGGTGGCCGCCGTGGTGCCGTTGAAGCGCGCATTCGTGGTCGCCAACTTCCAGGAAACGCAGATGACCCGCATGCAGGCCGGCCAGCAGGTGGAGCTGAAGGTGGACGTGTTCCCGGGCAAGTCGCTGCGTGGCCACATCGACAGCATCGCACCGGCGACTGGCGTCACCTTTGCCGCCATCGCGCCGGAAAACGCCACCGGCAACTTCACCAAGGTGGTGCAGCGCATTCCGGTGAAGATCGTGCTGGAGCCGGGCCAGCCACTGCTGGAGCAGCTGCGCGCCGGCATGTCGGTGGAAGCCCGCGTTGACCTGGACAGCCGCGTGCGCGTGCAGAGCGCGCAGCGCGTGCAGGACCGCACGGACGGGGAGGGCGCATGAGCGCAGGCAGCGTGTTCCGAACCTTCGTTGCGGCCACCCTGTGCACGGCCCTGGCCGCCTGCACGATGGGCCCGGACTTCGTACGCCCGCAGGCAGCGCTGCCCAGCCACTGGCAGGGTGAGGCCGTCGCCGGCAACGCCATCGACCAGGACGCGGCCTGGTGGGCCGGCTTCGACGATCCGCTGCTGGGCCAGCTGGCCAGCCAGGTGCTGGCGGCCAACCTGGATCTGCAGCTGGCGGCCAACCGCGTGCAGCAGAGTCGCGCCGCGCGCGGTGCCACCGCGGCCGACCGTCTGCCCAGCGTCAGCGCCAGTGCCGGCGGCGTGCGCGCACGCAACAGCGAAGTGGGCTTGAGCGACCCGTCCGGCAACGGCGGGCGCGAGGACTACGGGCTGTTCCAGGCCGGCATCGGCCTGAGCTGGGAACTGGACCTATGGGGCCGTGTGCGCCGCCAGGTGGAAGCCGCCGATGCCCGTGTGCAGATGGCCGAAGAGGATGCACACGCGGTGCGCATCGCGCTGCTGGCGGAAACCGCGCGTGACTATCTGCAGCTGCGCGCGACGCGGCAGCTGCGGGCGATCACCGAGGACAATCTGAGCATCGCCCACGATATCAAGCGCCTGACCGAAGCGCGCCAGCGCCAGGGCGTGGCCAGCACGCTGCAGGTGTCCAGCGCAGCGGCGCAGGTGGCCTCGCTGCAGGCGCGCATCGCACCGCTGCAGCATCGCGAATCGCAGCTGCGCAATGCGCTGGCATTCCTGCTGGCACAACCGCCACAGGCGCTGGACGCACGGCTGCAGGACGCGCGCCGTGACTGGCCGGCGTTGCCGACGGTGGCGGTGGGCGTGCCCAGCGAACTGGCCGAACGTCGCCCGGACATCCGCCGTGCCGAAGCGGCATTGCATGCGGCGACGGCGGGCATCGGCGTGGCTCAGGCCAGCTTCCTGCCGCGCATCACCTTGAATGGCGATGCCGGTTTCCAGGCCAGGCAGCTGGATGACCTGGACGGCTGGAACGCGCACCGGTTCAGCATCGGGCCGTCGATCAGCCTGCCGATCTTCCAGGGCGGGCGGTTGAAGGCCAACCTCGCATTGAGCCGGCTGCAGCAGCAGCAATCGGCGCTGCAGTTCCGTCGCACCGTGCTGCAGGCCTGGCATGAAGTGGATGATGCCATTGATGGCTATGCAGCCGAGCAGCAGCGTACCGTGCAGCTGCATGTGGCGGTGGACGAAAGCGAGACCGCACTGGGTGCGGCGCGCCGGCAGTACCAGGCCGGCGTGGTCGACATGCTGGACGTGCTGACCACCCAGCGCATCGCGCTGGACAACCAGGCTGCGCTGGCCAACAGCCAGGCCACCGCGGCGATAGCACGGGTGGAGCTGTACCGCGCGCTGGGCGGCGGCTGGTAGTGCCGGCCGCTGGCCGGCATCTTCATGGATTCTGCAGTTGCCGGCCAGCGGCCGGCACTACCGTGTGACCGGGTAGTTGCCAACCAAGGTTGGCATCTACCCGGGGCAGGCCTCAACGCACGTCGCGCAGTTCCCAGTGATGACCGGCCAGCAGGCGCAGGCGCTGCTTGAACACGTCACTGTCGATGCGGGTGGTGGCCACCAGGTTGATGCGCAGGTCCTTCTGCTCACCGGTCACGGTGGCGTCCGGGTCGGTGACGCCCCACTGCGGTTCCACCGCATCCGGATCGGGCTGCTTGGCCTTCCAGCGCTCGAACAGCGTGCCGCTGCGCAGTGCGTCCTGCAGCTCTTCGGCGAAACCGGCGGCGCCCTGCGAATGGAAGGACAGGTCAGGGTCGTTGCCGCGGGCCTTGGACGGGTCGGGCAGGCTGATGTGGTACTGCGCAGGCATGGAGTTCTCCTTGAAGTGCGGCAAGGCTGGCACAGTCGCGGTGGAATCGATGTGCAGATTCCGGCCGTGGCCAGCGCTCATTCGAACCGATGCGGCCCATCGGCAAAGCCCACGGTGACCGCGCCCTTGCCGACGTTGACCATGCCGGTCAGGCTCATCACCGATTCGTACACGGTCACGCCGTGGCTGGCGCAGACCTCTTTCAGCGGTGCATAGCCGGGCAGGGTGCGCAGCTCGTCCAGCTCACCGCCGTAGCTGACACACACCGTTGGCGTCATCAGGCCGGCTCGCACGCGCTGGCCGACCACCGCGAACAGCTTCTGCACCGCGTTGTCGAAGCCCTTGATCTTGGCCACCGGCCCGGTCTCGCCGCGGTAGCCGTGCAGCACCGGCTTGATGTCCAGCGCGCTGCCCAGCGCGGCGCTGAGCAGGCCGACGCTGCGGTCGCCCTTGTGCCGCGCACGTGCGCGCATGTAGTACAGGTCGCGGGTGACCATGTAGCCGTGCACGTTGCCGGCCAGTTCCTCCAGCCGCTCGCGGATCTGCTGCACGCTGGCGTTGCTGTCGCGCAGGCGCACCGCTTCCACCGCGGTCACCGCCTGCGCGGCGAACAGGTTCTGGGTGTCGAGCACGCGCAGCGCGAAGGGTGAGTTGTAGCCCGCCGCCTGCCGTACCGGCTTGTAGTCGTTGAGGATGGCGAAGCTGGCCTGCAGCGCGTTGTCGTGGATCGGGCTACGGGTCTTGGTGATGGTCATGCAGAACACGTGGTCGTAATCGATCACCAGCTGCTGCAGGAACAGGTCACGGATCTGGTTGACGCTGAACGGGATGGTTTCCGCCTCCGCACCATGCTCGGCCACGTGCGCGTGCAGGAAGCTCAGCGTGGCCTGCTCATCGCGATGATCGGCCAGCACGGCTTCGCCGATCCGTACGGTGATCGGCAGCAGCACGATGTTGTGCGCGGCAATGAAGTCCTGCGGCAGGTCGCAGGCCGAGTCGACGACGATTCCGATGCGCATCCGCGGCTCCCCCTCCAGGGCGGTTGTAGGTTCGGAAACGTGAAATCTATCTCAAAACCGGGCGTGGCGCGCGAGGGAAACGCGCCACGCCCTGTTCAGCGGTTGCGCTGCACCGCTACCGGCAGGCTGGCCAGGCGCTGCCATTCGGGCTGCAGCAGCAGGCCTGGGTCGGCCAGCACGGCGGCCATCAACGGGTGCGCGTCGTTGCCCCAGAACAGCTCGTCGTCGATGGCCAGGGTGGGGACCCCGAACACGCCCGCGGCAATCGCGGCCTCGGTATTGCGCCGCAGCTGCTCCTTGACCGCCGGCTCGGCGATGGCACGGTCGGCATCCTCGATGCCCAGCCGCGCGGCCGGCTCGCGCAGCGCATCGGCACTGTCGGCGGCGTTGCCGTCGCGCCAGATCCAGTCGAACAACACATCCACCGCCTGTGCGCTGGCGCCGGCGGCCAGGCACAGGCGCAGCGCCGACAACGGGTTGAACGGATGGCCCGGCGGGAATCGCAGGGGCGTACCCTCGGCCTGCGCGGTCCACAGCAGCTGGCGGTAGATGAAACGACGCTTGGCGGGAATCTCGGCCGGACCGAGGTTGCCCAGGTGATGCAGCACCGCACCGAAGGCAATCGGCACCGGCTGGATCTGCGCGAACTGCGGCAGCTGCTTCAGCTTCTGCCAGTGCAGGTAGGAATACGGCGAGACGAAGTCGAAGTACCAGCGCAGCGTGGCCATTGGAATTTCCTCGTGTACGGTCAGGGCTGCGCGTTGCGCTGCAGGTAGCGGTCGCGCAGTTCGGTCTGGCGCGAGCGCATCGGCATCGCGCGGCCGCCCAGCCAGACCTGTTCGGCATAGTGCGCCACGTCCAGCGGGTCGCCTTCCCACAGCACCAGGTCGGCGCGCTTGCCGGGCTCGATGCTGCCGATCTGGTCGGCCACGCCGAACGCCTGTGCCGGTACTCGGGTCAGGCCGGCCAGGCCGTCGGCCCAGGGCAGGCCATGGGCGACCGCATTGCCGGCCAGCTGGCGCATCTTGCGGGCGTTGTGGGTGGCGTCGCCGCGCTGCACGAAGGAGACCGCCACGCCCGCGCGCTGCAGGCGTGCCGCATTCTCCAGCGTGGCCCCGATCTGGTCGAAGCTGGCCGGCAGGTTGGCCAGCACATCAACGAACACCGGCACGTGGGCAGCGGCCAGTTCCGGCGCCACCTGCCACGCTTCGCTGGCCCCGGCGATGGCGATCTTCACCTTCTCGCGGGCGGCCCAGCGCAGCAGCTGGCGGATGTCGGCGGCACGGTCCACTTCCACCACGATGCGGCCCTGGCCGGCCAGGTAGCGGCTCAACGTGCGGCGGCCGGCCGGGGTCAGCAACGCATGCGGCGAGTCTGCGGCCACCTGGCCACGCGCCTCGTCGATCATCTGCTGCAGCAGCATCCACTGCGCGGCGCGCGACTGGCCGGTCAATTCCGAGGCGGCTGCGCCGATGCGCAGGAACAGGGCGCGCGGGCCGATCGGATCGATGCTGCCATCGAGCCGCATCACGCCGCCCTGGCCGGCCACGAAGCCACCGCCGGGGGTTGCCCCCAGTGCGGTGAAGCCGATCCCTTCCAGCCGGGTCACCGGAATCAGCACCGAGGCCGGGTTGTAGGCCAGGGTCACGTCGAACTCGGGCCGCAACGGTTGCTCGCCGATCTTCAGTGCGCTGTCGACGGTGCTCCTCTCGACCAGTACTTCTTCGATGCCGGTCTCGGTGATGCCGCCGAACAGTGCAGGGGTCAACGGGCGGCCACTGGCCTCGACCACGGTTGCGCCAGCGGGCGCGGACAGGCCGTTGCCCACCGCACGGATGATGCCGCCCTGCACCAGCACGTCGGCGTTCTGCAGGCTGCCGCGTGCGCTGGCGGTGTGCACCGTGGCATTGCGCACCAGCAGGTCCTGCGCCTGTGCGGATGCGGAGATGCACGCCAGCACCATGGCGGTAGCGCCGAGCCAGGCCCGGCTGCCCTTCGCGGCAGAGTGCAGCCACTGCTTGAGCACCCTCATCAGCGCACCTCCTGGCCAAGCTGGAAATCGGAACGCGGCGTCGCCGCCGGCGCACTGCGGTCGTACAGGCGGCGGCCGTCGATGAAGACCTGCTCGGCCAGCGCGTAGGAACTGAAGGGATTGCCGTTCCACACCACCACATCGGCCATCTTGCCGGCCTCCAGGGTGCCGGTCTGGCCCTCGATGCCCAGCGCCTTGGCGGCGTTGGCGGTCATCCAGGTGATGGCGTGCTCGGGTGTGATCTCCGGCATGCGTGCACGTCGCGCCGAGGCCATCACCTTGGCGGCTTCCTGGTTGAGGCGCTGGATGCCTTCGGGTGAATCGGAATGGACGATGGCACAGCTGTTCTTCGGCCGGTCGACCAGCGCGATGTTCTCCGGAATACCGTCGAAGGCCTCCATCTTGAAGCCCCACCAGTCGGCCCACAGCGCGCCGCAGACGCCATCGGCGGCCAGCCGGTCGGCCAGCTTGTAGGCCTCCACGCCGTGGTGGAACGCGGCCACCTTGAAGCCGAATTCCTTGGCCAGGTCGAGCATGGTGGCCATTTCGTCGGCGCGGTAGCAGTGGATGTGCACGCGGATGTCGCCCTGGATGGCGCCGGCCAGCGTGTCCAGCTTGAGGTCGCGCTTGCCGCCGGCATCCCCGGCACTGTCGCCCTTATCGCTGCCGAACCAGCCCTTGCGCTTGACCGGCTTGGGCTTGTTCTTGGCGATGTAGTCGGCGGCATCGATGAAGGCTGCGCGATAGCCGGCCACGTTGCCCATGCGCGTGGCCGGGGCCACGCCCTTGCCTTCGCCGTAGACCCGCTTGGGGTTCTCGCCGCAGGCCATTTTCAGGCCCCACGGCGCACCGGGGAACTTCATCGCCTGGTAGGTCACCGCCGGTACGTTCTTCAGGGTTACGCCGCGGCCACCGACCAGGTTGGCCGAACCGGGCAGCACCTGCATGCTGGTCACGCCGCCGGCCAGTGCCGTGGCGAAGCCCGGGTCCTGCGGCCACACCGAGTGTTCGGCCCAGACGTTGGCGGTGACCGGCGCGGTCATCTCGTTGCCGTCACTGTGCGCGCCGACGCCCGGGCTGGGATACACGCCCAGGTGCGAGTGCACGTCGATCAGTCCCGGCGTGACCCACTTGCCCTGGGCATCGATGCGGGTGACGCCGGCGTCGGCCTGCAGCTGCTGGCCGACCGCTACGATGCGGCCCTCGCGCAGCAGCACGTCGGCGTTGTCCAGGCGCTGGCCGGTGCCGGTCAGCACGGTGGCGTTCTGGATCAGCACCGGCGCATCGGGATGCGCCTGGTAGGTGCTGGGATAGGGATCGGCGACGAAGCGCGAGGCGCCCACCGCCGGTGCCGTACTCAATGAAAGCAGCGCCAGTGCCACCCCGGCGCGCAACAACGTCGATGCCATGCAGTTCCCCTTGCTTGCGGCTTGGTCCAATCGCCGACGCTAGCCGGGGCGTGGTGGGCTTGCCAAGTGACCTTCTTCACAGGCAGGCCGCTGGCGGCTCGACGGCACCGCCGGTCTGGCCGAAAATAGCCGGTCCCCCGCCGTCCCGGACCCCGGCCCATGAAGAGCAAGCAGGAAATCGTCGACAACTGGCTGCCGCGCTATACCGGCGTGCCCCTGGACCAGTTCGGCCAGCACATCCTGCTGACCAACTTCGGCGGCTACCTGCATACCTTTTCCGAGCTGACCGGCGCGCCCGTCATCGGCCTGGACCGGCCGATGGCCAGTGCCACCATCGACGGCATCACCATGATCAACTTCGGCATGGGCAGCCCCAATGCCGCGATCATCATGGACTTGCTGTCGGCGGTGATGCCCAAGGCGGTGCTGTTCCTGGGCAAGTGCGGCGGGCTCAAGCGCAAGAACCAGCTGGGCGACCTGGTGCTGCCGATCGCCGCGATCCGCGGCGAGGGCACCTCGGGCGACTACCTGCCGCCGGAAGTGCCGGCGCTGCCAGCGTTCGCGCTGCAGCGTGCGGTCTCGACCATGATCCGCGACCTCGGCCACGACTACTGGACCGGCACCGTCTACACCACCAACCGCCGGGTCTGGGAACACGACGAGGCCTTCAAGGAGCGGCTGCGGGCGATGCGCTGCATGGCCATCGACATGGAAACGGCCACGGTGTTCGCCGCCGGCTTCGCCAACCACATCCCCAGCGGCGCGCTGCTGCTGGTGTCGGACCAGCCGATGATCCCCGACGGGGTCAAGACCGAGGCCTCCGATGCCAAGGTCAGCTCCCAGTTCGTGGAAAACCATATCCAGATCGGCATCGAGGCGCTTAAGCTTATCCGGCGCAACGGCAAGTCGGTCCGCCACCTGCGCTTCGACGAATGATGATGATGGCCTGGCGCGGCGCGCCGGCCCTGGGGAGTAGGTGATGGACGTTGCCGCGCAAGTGGTGGAATTCTGGAAGGAGGCGGGCCCGGAAAAGTGGTTCGCCCGCGACGATGCGTTCGACGCGCAGTTCCGCCGGTTGTTCCTGGATGAGCATTTCGCCGCGGCGTCGCGCGCGCGCGAGCATTGGCTGGGCAGCGCCGAGGGCGCGCTGGCGCTGATGCTGCTGCTGGACCAGTTCCCGCGCAACTGCTTCCGCGGTACCGCCCATTCCTACGCCACCGATGGCCTGGCCCGGCACTACGCGATGCGCGCGATCGAGGAAGGCCTGGACCTGCAGCTGGTGCCGAAGCTGCGCGCCTTCATCTACCTGCCGTTCGAGCACTCCGAGGATCCACTGGACCAGGACCGTTCGGTGGCGATGTTCGACGTGCTGGGTGACAAGGAATACCTGCAGTACGCCGAACTGCACCGCGACATCATCCGCCGTTTCGGCCGCTTCCCGCATCGCAACGCGGTACTGGGCCGCATTCCGGCGCCGGAAGAGCTGGACTACCTGGCCGAAGGCGGGTTTGCGGGGTAGATCCACGCCATGCGTGGATGCAAAAAACGCCGGCGTTCGCCGGCGTTTTTCGTAGGTTTCAACCGCTGCCGATCAGTACTTCGGCACACCGTTGTCCACGTCTTCCGACCAGGCGTTGATGCCGCCGGTGACGTTGAACACCTTGGTGAAGCCCAGCGCACGGAACTGCTCGGCGGCCTGCGCGCTGCGGCCACCGTGGTGGCACATGAACGCCAGCGCGGTGTCCTTCGGCAGGGCTTCCAGCGTGGCGCGGCCGTTGCCGTCGAAGCTCTTGAACGGCACGCCGACGGCGGCGATGGCGCGTTCGTCGGCCGGGCGCACGTCCACCAGGGTGATGTTGCCGGCGCGCACCAGGTCGTCGGCATCGCGAACGCTGATTTCCTGCACCGGCTTGGGCGCGTTCGGGTTGTCGATGGCCAGGCCCTTGCCGCGGATGTCGTCCACCCAGTCGATGGTGATGCCGTTGGCGCGACGGGCGCTGGCCAGGTCGAACTGCACGCGCAGGCCGTTGGACTCGGCGGCGATCGCGCCTTCGTCGTGCGGGGCCAGCTGGAAGTTCGGCTGGAAGCCGGCGTCGATGGTCAGCTGCAGCGCGGCGCCCGGGGCGTCGGCCAGCGCGCCCTTCAGCATTTCCACGGCAGCCGGGGTCACGGTGATGCTCGGCGGGGTGCGGTCCGGCGCGGCCAGGCCCAGCACGCTGCTCAGCTCGCCGCTGGCGGCCATCTGCAGCACGATGTCGCTGCCGCCGACCAGTTCGCCGTCGATGTACAGCTGCGGGATGGTCGGCCAGTCGCCATAGGCCTTGATGCCTTCACGGATTTCCTGGTCGGCCAGCACGTTGACGTGGGCGAACTCGACGCCGAGGTCCTGCAGGGCGCCCACGGCCTTGGCCGAGAAACCGCACTGCGGCATCGACGGCTGGCCCTTCATGAACAGCACGACGCGGTTGTCGTTGAGGATGGATTCGATGCGCGAACGCAGGGCGGGATCGAGGGACATGGACGTCGGGGTTCCGGGAATTCGAATGATCAATTCTACCCCCGGCGGCATCGCGGGGGATGAGCAGGGCAGGAACATTGCGTCGCATCGCCCCACGCGCGGCCGGGGCCGCCAGGTCCAGGCTGTCGCAGCTGGCCCTGATCCTGGCCCGGGCCGCCCCGCTGGGGGATGTCAGTCGGCGCGGCCGAGCAGGTGCGCGGCCACCGGCAGCGCCCGTTCGCTCCACAGCGCGTACATCCGCGCCGAGGGATGCAGGCCATCCTCGGCGATCATCGCCGGGTCCTCGCCCTGGGCGCGGCTGATGTCGGTGATATCGACGAAGGCCACGTTGTGCTGGGCGCTGATCACCTCGGCGGCCGCGTTGAACTCGTCGGTCTCGATCTCGATCGCGGCCAGGTCACGGCCGCTGCCAGCGCCGAACGGGGTCGCGCCCCAATCCGGGAAGGACAGCACCAGCACCCGCTCGGGGCGACCGGCGGCAAAGCCGATCGCGCGCTGCAGCAGGGCCGCGAACTGGGCACGGTACTCGTCCAGCGGGCGCCCGCGGTACTGGTTGTTGACACCGATCAGCAGGCTGACGAAGTCGAACGGGCCCTGTGGCGCGGCCAGGTCGATACCGGCGTCCAGTTCATCGGTGGTCCAGCCGGTGGTGGCGATGGTCTGCGGATCGGCCAGGTCCACGCCCTGCGCACGCAGCGCGGCGGCCAGCTGGTGCGGCCAACGGCCTTCAACCGCAACCGCTTCGCCGATGGTGTACGAATCGCCCAGCGCCAGATAGGACAGCGCCACCGCTCAGGCCACCGAACGGCGCGGCTTCAGCGGCACGACCTTGGTCGCGTCCTCGGCACGTCGGGCCAGCACGCGGTCGATGCGGGCGAACACATCGCGCATCACCGAGGCTTCCGGCATCAGGGTCACGCGGAAGTGGTGGCGGTAGGGCACGTTGAAGCTGGAACCCGGCACCACCAGCACGCCTTCGTTGTTCATCAGGTCCAGCGCGAAGTTGTGGTCGTCGAAGCCTTTGGCGGCGGCGCCGACCACGGCCGGGAACGCATACAGCGCACCGGCCGGCGCGACCAGCGACAGGTGCTCGCTGGCTTCGCAGGCCTCGATCACCGCGCGCCGGGTCTCATACAGGCGGCCACCGGGCGTACACAGTTCGGAAATGGTGTCCGGGCCGTTCACGGCGGCCTCGATGGCGTACTGGCCGGGCACGTTGGCGCACAGGCGCAGCGCGCCCAGCAGGTCCAGCGCTGCGCGGAAGTCGCCGAGCCGGGCATCGTCGCCGCTGAGGTGGGCCCAGCCCACGCGCCAGCCGCAGGCGCGGTGCACCTTGCTCAGGCCGCTGAAGGTCAGGCACGGATGATCGCCGGCCAGCGGAGCGACCGGCTGGAACACCGCGTCGTCGTACAGGATCTGGTCGTAGATCTCATCGACCAGCAGCAGCAGGTTGTGGCGGCGTGCGATCTCCACCACGCGTTCCAGCAGTTCGCGCGGATAGCTGGCGCCGCTGGGATTGTTCGGATTGATCAGCACGATGGCGCGGGTGCGCGAAGAGACCAGCGTCTCGATCTCGCTCGGGTCCGGCTGGAAGCCGTTCTCCGGCGCGCAGCGGTAGTACACCGGGCGGCCATCGTTGAGGATGGTCGAGGCCGACCACAGCGGGTAGTCGGGCGAGGGCACCAGCACTTCGTCGCCCGGGTTGAGCAGGGCGCGCAGCGAGAGGTCGATCAGTTCGCTGACGCCATTGCCGAGGAAGACGCGGTCCGGGTGCGCATCGGGCGCGCCACGGCGGGCGTAATAGCCAGCGATGGCTTCGCGTGCGACCGGCAGGCCCTGCTGGTGGGTGTACGGGTCGGTGCGGCCCATGTCGTCGGCGATCGCGCGCTGCAGGTGCTCGGGCGCACGGAAGCCGAAGGCACCGGGGTTGCCGATGTTGAGCTTGATCAGCTTGCGGCCCTGCGCTTCCAGCTCCCGGGCTCGCCGCGCCAGTTCTCCGCGGATTTCGTAGCGCACTTCGGAAAGGCGCTCGCGGATGGCCAGGGGCTTGGGCGAGGGGGTGGACATGGGGGCTGGGCCGTCAAAAGGCATGGGGTTTCCATCCTACCGGAATTGCTGCAATGCATGGCAAGGGCGCGGGCCTGCCGTTGCTGGGCTGGCAGGGCATCGGGCCGGTTAGAATGGCGGCGATGACCCAGACCCCCGATTTCACCGCCCTGCAGACCATCGGCTGGCCCTGGCCAGGCCCGGCGCAGCAGGCCGACTGGCAGGCCGCGATGGCTGCCCATCCGCAGGCCCGCCCGGCGCGGGTGATCGAACAGCACCGCACCCATTACGTGGTGGCCGACGGCCCGGATGCATCGATCAAGGCCGAGTCGCTGCCGGAATGGCAACGCCCGCGTTTCCCCAGCCATGAGCGGCCGGCGGTGGGCGACTGGGTGCTGCTTGATGGCATCCGCATCGTCGCCCTGCTGCCGCGCCGGACCGCGATCAAGCGCGGTGCGGCCGGCGAGCATTACCACCAGCAGGTGATCGCGGCCAACATCGATACGGTGTTCATCGTTTGCGGCCTGGACGCCGACTTCAATCCGCGCCGTATCGAACGCTACCTGCTGCTGGTTGGCGGCGGTGGTGCCGAACCGGTGGTGGTGCTGACCAAGGCCGACCAGACCGAGTACAGCGAAGACGCACTGGCGGTGCTGGAAGAACTGGAGATGCAGGGCATCGCGCTGCATGCGATCAACGGCCTGGATGCCGACAGCGTGGCGGTGCTGCAGCCCTGGCTGGGCCCGGGCTGCACGGTGGTGCTGGTCGGTTCTTCCGGTGCCGGCAAGTCCACGTTGACCAACACCCTGCTTGGCGAGCAGCGGATGAAGACCAATGCGGTGCGCGCCAACGACTCGCGTGGCCGCCACACCACCACCCATCGCGCGCTGATGCCGCTGCCGACCGGTGCCTGCCTGATCGACACCCCCGGCATGCGCGAGTTGAAACCGACCGGCGAAGAAACGCTGTCCGAGGGCGGCTTCGCCGATATCGAAGCACTTGCCGCACAGTGCCGCTTCAACGATTGCAAGCATCAGCAGGAGCCGGGCTGCGCCGTGCGCGCAGCGATCGACGCCGGTGAGATCGAAGAGAGCCGGCTGCTGAACTACTTCAAGCTGAAGGAAGAAGTGGCCGCCGCGGCCGCCAAGCTGGCGGTGCGCCAGGCCGAGACCGCGCAGGAGCGCGGCGGCAGGAAGGGCAAGGGCCAGCAGTTCCGCCCGGCCGGCAAGCCACGCCGGCGTTGAGCCGCTTCTGGTAGGTGCCAACCTTGGTTGGCACGAATGGATCCGAAGCCCGCCTTTGCCTGCTCATGGTAGGTGCCAACCTTGGTTGGCACGAATGTGTCCGAAGCCCGCCGTTGCCAGCCCTTGGCAGGTGCCAACCTTGGTTGGCACGGATGTGTCCGAAGCCGCCTGCGGCGGATGCCAATCAAGGTTGGCAGCGACCCGATCCTCCGCCCGTCCCAAAGCAAGGGCAGAGCGCTATAGTCCGCGCATGGAACCGACCGCGACGCTGGACCGTGACGTGGCCCACCATGCAGCGCTCGATGCGCGCCTGGTCGAGGCCGTGGGTGGCATCCGCCTGCTGGGCCTGACCAGCTGGCCGGCGACGGTGCAGGCACCTTTCCTGGACAGCGTGGCGCGCGGCCAGCCGGTGCTGCCGAAGGTGGACTATCCGCGGTTGGATTTCAGCGAGGAGCGCCGTGCGCTGGCCGCCATCGCGGCCGACTGCGATGACAACCATCCACTCGGCCACTACGTGCGGCAGTCGGCGCAGAGCTGGGACCTGGCCGCGCAGCTGCTGGAGGGGCTGGGCACCGCCGCCGTCGATACCTGTTCGGTGCAGCTGTTCGGCGCGCCCGAGCAGCCGCTTCCGGGCAATGGCCCGAGCACGCGCGAAGCGGCGCGGCACTTCATCCAGATTGCCGCCGAACTGGACCACGAACTGCTGGCGCCGGAAGAGCAGGTGCCGGTGTCGGCCATTGCCCTGCAACTGCAGCTGCAGAACGACCTCGATGCCTTCTTCGAATCGCGCATCATCCAGGTGCAGCTGGATCCGGAGCTGGTCTCCAAGGCGGCTGCCGGCCCGACCCGCATCCGCCTGCGCACCAGTGCGCGTTTCAGCGCCTACGACCGCGCGCAGCTGTTCCACCATGAAGCACTGGTGCATTCGCTGACCGCATTGAACGGCCGCGAACAGCCGGTGCTGCCGAGCCTGGCGCTGTCGTCGCCGCGGGTGACCGCGACCCAGGAAGGGTTGGCGACGTTCGCCGAACAGATCACCGGCAGCATCGACATCGAGCGCCTGAAACGCATCAGCCTGCGTACCGAAGCGATTGCGATGGCGCGCGAAGGCGCCGATTTCATCGAGGTGTTCCGCTATTTCTGCGATGCCGGGCAGAACACCGAAGAAAGCTTCGCCTCGGCGCAACGCGTGTTCCGCGGCGTACCGCCCAGCGGTGGCCTGGCCTTCACCAAGGACACGGTGTACCTGCGTGGCCTGGTGTCGGTGCACACCTTCTTCCGCCATATGCTGGCCGAAGACCGGCTGCAGGTCTGCCGCTGGTTGTTCGCCGGCAAGATGAGCCTGACCGATGCGATCGCGTTCGCGCCGCTGTTCGAGAGTGGGGTGCTGAAGCCACCGCGCTGGCTGCCGCACTGGGTGAGCCGGGCGAACGGGCTGGCCGGCATGCTGGCGTTCTCGTTGTTCGCCAACCGGATACGGATGGACCAGCTGGCGCCGGAATGAAAGGCGTTGACGGGTTGATGCGCTGGCGCCTCGATTGATATCGCTGGGCGGCGCTGGGGCACCCTGGCCAGGACACGCCGTAAACCCATCCATGGGGGCTCGATCGGCGCATCCATGCGCCTCACCGTCCTGGTCAGGGTGCCCCACCGCCGCCAGACAGTTTCCCGCGCGGGCGGCAGCACATCACCGCGCCGAAGGGATTGCGCTTGAAAAGCAAAGAGCCGGGCAATGCCCGGCTCTTTGCTTTTTGCTCTTGCTTTTCATTGCCTTCGCGCCGGCGCAGGGAATCGTCCAGCGCGGGTAGGCAGGCCCATGCAGGACCGTTGGCGCCATGGATGGCGCCATCGAGCCCCCAGGGATGGGTTTACGGCGTGTCCTGCATGGGCCTGCCTGCCCGCGCCATGCAGGAACACTCGATGCGCCGCAGCGCCCGCTTCTGACTTAGAACTCCGCCGCCACCGTCATGAACACCTGACGCGGCGCGCTTGCATGGATCGCATAACGCGTGCCGTTCGGATCGGTCGGTGCGAACGAGCTCAGCTGGCCGGCATAGCGCTTGTTGGTCAGGTTGGTCGCGTTCAACGACACCCGCACGTTGCGCAGGCCCAGGCCCGGGCCGAAGTCGTAGCCTGCACCGGCGTCGAAGGTGGTCACGCCCGGCACCGATTGGTCGTTGGTGTAGGTGTAGTAGCGCTTGCCGGTGTACTTCGCGCGCAGGCTGGCGAAGAAGCCATCACGGTTCCAGCTGATTTCACTGGAGGCCATGCGCTGCGGCGTGTCCACGGTGATCTTGCCGGCCACTGGCACGATCGCACCGCCCGAGGTGTAGTCATCCTCGTAGGTGGTCTTGTTCCAGGACAGCGCGTTGTACCACTGCAGGCCGTCGATCGGCTTGAGGATGAAGGTCAGCTCCGCGCCATGGCTCTTCACCGAACCGACGTTGATGAAGCGCGTCACGCACTCCGGACGCGTACCCACCTCGATGCTCGAGCACGGGTTCAGCGACAGCAGGCGGTTGTCGAACTTCACGTTGTAGGCGGCGATGGACGCCTGGTACTTCTCGCCGAAGGTACGGAAGCCGGCTTCCAGGCTCCTGGACTTTTCCGGCTCCAGCCCGGCGCTGGCCGCGAACGATTCCGGCGAGACCTGCAGCGGGCCGCCGCTGCCGCCGCCGACGAAGGCAGCAATGTTCTCGGCGTACGAAGCGAACAGCTCGTTGTTGGCGTTGAGCTTGAAGCCCAGGCCGACCTGCGGCAGCACCGATTCCTTCGCGGTCAGCGTGCCCGAGGCGATGCTGGTCTCCACGCCCGGGTTGGCGGTGGCGCGCATGCGGGTGTTCGGGCTCTTGATGCCGACGTCCACGGTCAGGCGCTGGTCCAGGAAGCGCATGCGGTCCTGCACGTAGAACTGGCGCGTGCGGATGTCGAAGTCCTGGTTGAACAGCAGGCGGTCCGGGTTCTTCAGGTACAGGTCGTCCAGGAACGGGCCGCTGATGTAGTAGAAGTTGCGCGAGACGTTATGGTCGTTCTGCTCGAACCACAGGCCGGCTTCCAGCTCGTGGATGCCCACCGTCCACGACAGCGCGGCGGTGAGGCCATCGCGGTTGATGGTGTAGTTGGTGCTGCGGATCGAGATCGGCAGCATCTTGTCGGTACCCGGGTAGGACGGCTGGCCCGGCGCCCACCAGTGGCCCTGGCCACGGTTGTCATGATGGTAGGCCAGCAGCTTCAGGCGGCCCTGCTCGCCCAGGCGCAGGTCGGCATCCACCGAGTACAGGTTGTCGTCACGCAGCGCACGGCTCTGATAGTAGGCGTCGTCGATGCTGCGGACATTGCCGCTGAATTTGCACTTCGAAGCATTGAAGGTACCGGGCGCGCAATACGCGGCGGCCACGGCGCGATCCCAGTCCGGCGCGTAGATGTTCCAGTCATAGCCCAGGCCGCGGGCCAGCATGTCCTTGGACAGGTAGGCGTAGTTGGCCTGGCTGGCACGCGAGGTCGCCACGAACGCACCGAAGCGGTGGTCGCCGACATTCCACACCGCCTTGGCGTTGAACTGGCGCGTGGTCTGGTTCTGGTGCGGCGCGGCCCACATGTCCTGGTCCTGGTGCACGCCGGACACGTAGGCCGAGAAGCCGTTGATGTCGCCGGTATCCACGCGCAGGTAACCACGGCGCTGGTTGTTGTCACCCACGGTGACGCTGGCGCGGCCGCCGAACTCGGTGGACGGATCCATCGAGAAGTACTGGATGGTGCCACCCAGGTTGCTGGTCGAGGCTACGCCCAGCGAACCGATGCCCTGCGACAGTTCGGCGCCGGCCAGGTTCTCGGCGATGATCGCGCGGGCGATGCTCAGGCCGTTGTAGTTGCCGTAGCTGTTGTCGCCCAGCGGGATGCCGTCCAGCGTGTAGCCGAGGCGGCTCTTGTCGAAGCCACGCAGGCTGATCGTCTGCGATTCTTCGTTGGCACCGAAGGCATCGTTGGACTGCACCGACACGCCGGGCAGGCGGTCGAGGATCTTCTGGCCGCTGGTACCCGGCGGCAGCACCTGCTTGTCGACCGCGGTGATGCGCTGCACCTGGCGGGTCTCGCCCTGGCCGATCACGGAGACGGTATCCAGCGTCTGCGCGCTCAGTGCGGCATCGGTGCTGGCATTGGCGCCGGCATCGGCCACGGTGGCGGCATGGGCGCTGGCGGCGGAAAGCGCGATCGCCACGGCGATCGTCAGGTGTCGGGTCTGCATGGTGGTCCGTTGCATTGGGGGTGGTCACCGGCATGCATGCGCGGTGCATGGCCACTATGCGAACGGAACATGAAACCTTCTTTACGAAAAACCAACGAACGGTGCACGCGCGTGATGCGTGTCCAGCACTACCTTCGATAAGGCGGGATCAGAAGCGCTCGCCGGGCCAGCTGAACCTGAGCTGGGTCATGCAGTCACGGTCATGTTCGGAGAATGAGAATCCGATCTGGATTCCGCTCATCACGGTGCCGAACACCGTCGACTCGTCCAGGCTATGTCCTGATGGAACGGATAGAACACTGAAGTTGGGGAAGCGGCGACCCATCTGCTTTCGCGAGATGCAGGCGCCGCTCAGCGAGAGCGTCACGCCTTTGATGATTCGCCCGGAGGCATCGGTATGGATCTGGCCAGAAGGCCCCTTGATCCTCCCGGCGACCACGAATGGCGCCAGATCGATGGTTGCGCTGTCGCCCCGGCCGATTCTTGCTTCCGAACGCGAGTTGGCCGGAGCCAGTGGTGATAGCTGCACGACAAGGTCAGAGCGCGCCAGCTGCGAGGACCAGCGCTCCACGAGCCGCCATGTTGCGTCCGCCTCCTCTGCACTGGCGGCGGGCGTGGCTGCTGTCGCAGAACCGGCAATCAACAGGCTCAGGAGCAGAAGAAGTTCAGGGACGGGCTGCGATCGCTTCATCGTAGATCCTGCCGTAGAAGTCGTTGTAGTTCTCGCCGGTGGTTGAAGTTACGTTGTTGTCGCAGAACAGCTTTCCCACCTGCCGGTCCAGTTCTTCACCGCCAGCATCGGCCCGTGCGATGAGGCTGGGGCCGTTGGACGCCGCCACACCGATGTCGTAGTACCCCAGGCTGGTTACCAGAAGCTCGCTGCGCGCGGTGAGGTTGTTGAGTACCGCTTTCCCCTCCATGGTGCAGAAGTGCTGGATGAACGCACTTCGGGTACTCAAGGCGATGCCGTCGAAGTACAGTGCGTGCCCGACTTCATGGGCAATGGCTGCGATCCGGAAATAATAGCCGGCAATGTCGGAGGAATCGCAGTCGAAGGACTGGATGTAGATCCGGATGGGATCGCGATTGGTATAGGACGCGGGCGCCCAGGAAAAGGTCCACTCCGGATGCCCGGTGATCTGTGCATCGAGAGTGGGGGCACCTGGTATCAGCCAGTCGGGGCAGCCCAGACCCGTGATCACCCGCATCGGCGGGGGCTCCGCCCGGGCCTGTGTCGTCAGCAGCGTAGTGGCGACCACAAGAAGCGCAATCAGCAATGCACGCATGCCAACCTCCTTGATCCGCGATTCCAGCCGTTGGTCCATCAGGCTCAGTGAGCGTTGGCAGGTATAGCATCGGTTCTGCCGATGTATCGGGCAGTGCGTCTCAGAATTGCAGAGGCAAAATGGGGCCGGATCCCCCTCGCACGCGAAGGTTCACCGGCCCCGCGCACTCCGTGGGGGAGGCAGTCCACGCGGTGCGTGGAAGCGGGCTCAACCCATGTACAGGCCGCCATTGACCGGGTAATCCGCGCCGGTCACGTACGAAGCCTCGTCCGAGGCCAGCCAGGCCACCAGGCCCGCCACTTCCTCGGGGCGGCCAAGGCGGCGCACCGGCACCGATGCGGCCAGCCGGTCCAGTACATCCGGTGGGAAGCTGCTGATCGCCTGGCTGGCGATGTAGCCCGGCGACAGCGTATTGACGGTGACCCCGCGCGAGGCCACTTCGGCGGCCAGTGCACGGCTGAAGCCATGCATCGCCGCCTTCGCCGTTGCGTAGTTCACCTGCCCGATCTGGCCCTTGTGCGCACTCACCGAGCCGATGTTGATGATGCGGCCCCAGCCACGCGTGGCCATGCCGTCGACCACCTGCTTGGTCAGGTTGAACAGTGAATTGAGGTTGGAGGCGATCACCGCGTTCCAGTCTTCCACCGTCATCTGCCGGAACAGCAGGTCGCGGCTGCCGCCGGAGTTGTTGACCAGCACGTCCACTTCACCGACTTCGGCGCGCACCTTGGCGAACGCCGCGCTGGTCGAGGCCCAGTCGGTAGCGTTGCCTTCAGAGGCGATGAAATCGAAACCCTGTTCGCGCTGTTCGCGCAGCCAGTTGGCCTTGCGCGGCGAATTCGGCGCGCAACCGGCGACCACGGTGTGGCCGCTGCGGGCCAGGCTCTGGCAGATGGCAGTACCGACACTGCCCATGCCGCTGGTGACGTAAGCGATTCGAAGCGTCATTGCAGAAGGCTCCTTGGTAAGAGGTCAGGCCGCGAGCGGATACAGGCCGAACAGCAGGCTGCCGACCATCAGCAGCATCGAGATGGCGATGGCCCACTTCAGGGTGAACTTCTGGTGGTCGGCGAACTCGACCTTGGCCAGGCCCACCAGCAGGTAGGTGGACGGTACCAGCGGGCTGAGCAGATGCACCGGCTGGCCAGCCAGAGACGCGCGCGCCATTTCCACCGGGGTGATGCCGTAGTTGCCGGCGGCCTCGGACAGGATCGGCAGCACTCCGAAGTAGAACGCGTCGTTGGACATGAAGAAGGTGAACGGCATCGACGCCACCGCGGTGATCACCGCCAGGTACGGCCCCCACGACTCCGGAATCACCGCCAGGAAGCTGTGCGACATCGCTTCGACCATGCCGGTGTTGTTGAGGATGCCGGTGAAGATGCCAGCGGCGAAGATCAGCGACACCACCGACAGCACGTTGCCGGCGTGGTTGACCACGCGGCGGCGCTGTTCGGCCAGGTTCGGGTAGTTGATCACCAGCGCGATGGCGAAGCCGACCATGAACAGTACGGGCATCGGCAGTACGCCGATGATCAGTGCGGTCATCAGCGCCACGGTCAACGCCAGGTTCACCCACAGCAGCTTCGGGCGCTTGATGTCTTCGGCGTCTTCCACGGTCGGCAGCGGGTTGCTGTCGTCGGACACGCTGTTGTCCATCCAGCTGCCGCCCTTGGGCAGGGTCACCACGCCGAGGCGACGGCGTTCCTTCAGTCCCAGGTACCAGGCCAGCAGCAGCACGCCGGCGCAGGCGATCACCATCGACGGGATCAGCGGCACGAACACATCGGCCGGGTCCACGTGCAGCGCAGTGGCCGCGCGTGCGGTGGGGCCGCCCCACGGGGTCAGGTTCATCACGCCGCCGGCGAGGATGGTCACGCAGGTCATGTTCAGCGCGTTCATGCCCAGCCGCTGGTACAGCGGCAGCATCGCCGAGACGGTGATCATGTAGGTGGTCGAGCCGTCACCATCGAGCGAGATCAGCATCGCCAGCACCGCGGTGCCGAGCACGATCTTCATCGGATCGCCCTTGACGAAGCGCAGGATCACCCGCACCAGCGGATCGAACAGGCCGGCATCGATCATCACCCCGAAATAGAGGATGGCGAACATCAGCATCACGCCGGTCGGCGCGATCTTCTTGATGCCTTCCAGCATCATTTCGTCGATGTCGGCGCCGAAGCCGCCCAGCAGGGCGAAGATGATCGGGATGGTGATCAGGGCGACCAGCGGCGACAGTCGTTTGCTCATGATCAAGTACATGAACGTAATGACCATGCCAAAGCCGAGGATGCTCAGCATCATCTGCGGACTCCTTGCGAAAACAGGATGTGGGGGAGTGGAAGCGGCCCGGGCGGCATGCCCGGGAATCCGGGCTTAGAAGTCGTACTGCAGGCGGCCGGTGACCGCGCGCGTGCGGTCCACCGTGACCCCGGCCAGGCGGTCGCGGTTGCGGCTTTCGATCACGTTGAGCATGAAGCGCAGGTTGTCGCGCAGGTACCAGTTGCCGCCCAGCGTCCACGCTTCGGTGCTGCCACGGCGCAGGTCGGGCGCACCATCGAGGTGCTGCGCGCCCCACATCTGGTCGTAGCGCAGCGCCACCTCGAAGGCACCGGCCTTGTGGCGGATGTCCTTGACCCGCGCGAAGCGGCCGGTCTTGCGGTCGTAGGCGCGGCTTTCGCCAGTGACGAACCAGCTGAGCATGCCGTAGGCGGCCATCACATCGCCGCGCTGCGCACCGTCATCGAAGGTGGCGCCGCTGAACTCGCCCTGCCACGACAGCGGGCCGCGCACCTGCGCGTATTCCAGTGACCACTTGTTGACGTCGGTATCGCGGCCGGCGGAGAAGTCGACCAGGGTCAGGCGGCTCTCGTCGGACAGATGGCCAGCCGGGCGCGGGCGGATCTTCAGGCCCGGAACGCCGTTGGCACCCGGGTTGTCATAGGCTTCGCGGGCCAGCGACAGACCCAGGTGCAGCACGTCACCGTCGCGGGGTGAGGGCGCCCAAGTGACCCGGCCGCCGGCGGCGCGGCCCTTCACCTGCCAGGCATCGATGCTTTCCAGGCTGTAGACGCTGGCGGCCCAGGTGAAATCACCCGGATTGGCCTGCCACGACGCGCCCAGCCGGTACAGCGGTGCCAGCGTGGTGCCGGCGTTGCCGCGCTCCAGGAAGCTGCCGTAGTTGGAGCTGGTGCGGTCATCCAGCGAGAAGTACTGCTTGAACTGGCCCACGGTCAGCTTGCCGGCCTTGCCAAAGCTGCGTGCCAGGTACACGTCCTTGGCCTCGACACGGTCGCCGGAGAAGTCGGCTTCCAGCTTGTAGTCGACCACGAAGAACTTGCCGGACACATCGACCCAGGCGCGGCGGATCTCGGTGTCGTCCTTGTTCGGCGTACCGCGGTTGTCGTTGTCGAAGGTGGCGAAGTCCAGGTGCAGGCGGCCACCGAGGGTGGCGGTGACCGGACGGTCGTCTTCGGCAAAGGCCGGCGCCGACAGGGCAGCCAGAGCCATCATGGCGGCAGGACGCCGCCAGGCAAACGTGAATTCCACAAACCCTCCCAGGTGCGCGCCGGGCGCGCGGCAATCGTGGGCACCGGACGGTGCGCGGCCGCAGTCTGGGTCGCCGTAGCTGTCATCGTCCTGTCAACGGTTTGTGCGGTGCAGCGTAAATGGTCACCAGTCAGGGCGTGGCGGGTGCATCCTGCGCCATGCGGTAGCATTCGTTTCCCCTCCCACCCATGTGCCCATGCGCCTGCTGCTGGTCGAAGACAACCCGGATCTGGCCGATGCGATCATCCGTCGCATGCGCCGTAGCGGCCACGCCGTGGACTGGCAGGCCGACGGGCTGGCCGCGGCCAGCGTGCTGCGCTACCAGAGTTTCGACCTGGTGGTGCTGGATATCGGCCTGCCCAAGCTGGATGGCCTGCGCGTGCTGGCCGGCATGCGCGAGCGCGGCGACAGCACGCCAGTGCTGATGCTGACCGCGCGCGATGGCATCGAAGACCGCGTGCAGGCGCTGGATGTGGGTGCCGACGACTACCTGGGAAAGCCGTTCGATTTCCGCGAGTTCGAAGCGCGTTGCCGCGTGCTGCTGCGACGCGCGCGGGGCCAGGCCAGTGAAGTGGTGCAGATTGGCGGTTTCCAGTTCGATAACGCCGCGCACCGGGTCAGCCTCGACGGCGAGCCGATCGAGCTGCCGAACCGCGAATACCGCTTGCTGGAGATCCTGGTCGGTCGCCTTGGCCAGGTGGTCGGCAAGGACGAGATCGGCAATGGGCTGTTCGGTTTCGACGATGAGGCCGGTCCCAATGCCATCGAGCTGTACGTCGGGCGCCTGAGAAAGAAGCTGGCTGGCGCCCCGCTGCGCATCACCACGGTGCGCGGCGTCGGCTATCTGCTGGAAGCCAGTGACGGCAGCGCCGACGGCGATGGTTGACGCGCGCACAGCGAATGCCGCACCGGGGTCGCTGCGGCGCACGCTGCTGCTGTACCTCGGTGCATTGCTGGCGGTGTTCGCGGTGGCGCTGCTGTTCGCTGCGCGCGATTACGGCCAGCGCGCCGCGAACCGGTCCTACGACCACCTGCTGGTGTCTTCGGCACTGTCCATCGCCGATTCGGTGGCGCTGGTTGATGGCCAATGGCAGGTCGATCTGCCGTATGCCGCGCTGGACCTGCTGGCGATGGCACCGGAAGACCGCGTCTTCTATCGTGTGGCCGACAGCCGCGGCAACCTGATCACCGGCTACGGCGACCTGCCGGCGCCGCCGCGCCGGCCCGGCACGCAGCCGCAGCTGTTCGATGCTCCCTACAGCGGCGAGACCGTGCGTTTCGTGGTGGTTGGGCGCAGTTTTTCCGCCGCCTCGGCGCAGGGCGAGGTGCAGGTGCAGGTGGGCCAGACCCGGCGCGCGCGCGAAGCGGTCGCGCAGGACATGGTCAATCGCGCGCTGCTGGCCATTGGCATGTTGTCCGGGCTGCTGCTGGCGCTGGTGGCGTTCGGCGTGCATCGGGCGTTTCGGCCGCTGGTACGGGTGGAGCGCGAGCTGTCGCGCCGCGAGCCCTCCGACCTGAAGCCATTGGACGCACGCGTGCCGCGCGAGATGGACCAGATGGTGGCCGCGTTGAACCGTTTCATGGAACGCCTGTCCAGCAGCAACGAGACGCTGCGTGCATTCATGGCCGAGGCCGCGCACCAGATGCGCACGCCGCTGGCCGCCCTGCGCGCGCAGGCACAGCTGGCGCTGGATGACGACGACCCGGAGGACATGCGGCGCAGCCTGCAGGCGATCGAGCGCAATGCCACGCATATGAGCCGCCTGCTCAACCAGCTGCTCAGCGATGCCAGCGTGATCCACCGTTCCCACCTGCAGCGCTTTGTTGCGGTGGACCTGGCCGAGACCGTGCACCAGGCCCTGCATGAAGCCCTGCCGCAGGCGGGCCCGGCACCGCGCGTACAGCTGGCGATGACCGCTGAACCCGTGCTGGTGCACGGGGATGCATTGCTGCTGCGCGAGGCGATCAAGAACCTGGTCGACAACGCGCTGAAGTATGGCGGCGACGGTTCATTGCAGATCGCGTTGACCGTGGAGGGCGGGCAGGCGGTGCTGACCATTGCCGATCACGGTGCGGGCATCGCGCCCGCCGATGCCGAACGCGTGTTCGAGCGCTTCGCGCGCGGCGAAGGTGCGCCGTCCGGCGGCGCCGGGCTTGGCCTGGCCATCGTCAAGCGGGTGATCGACAGCCACGGTGGCCGCATCGACCTCAGTAACCGCCCGCAGGGTGGGCTGGTCGCTACCATCCGCCTGCCCCGGAGCAGTTCATGATCCGTCTGTTCGCCACGGCCATCGCCCTGCTGCTGACCCTGCCGGTGCTGGCCGCGCCGGGCGACGTGCGTCGTTTCCCTGCGCAGGGAAATGCCACCGCTCAGCTGCGCATCCACGGCACCACCGACATCGAAGTGTTCGCGGTGGTCATCGCCGATTACCAGCGCCTGCATCCCGGCACCGAGGTGGTGTACGAGGACATCATCACCCAGGACCTGTACGCGCGTTACCTGCACGACCGTGCCGGGCCAGCGTCGCCTGACCTGCTGATTTCCAGCGGCATGGACCTGCAGACCAAGCTGGTCAACGATGGCCATGCACTGCCGCACCGCTCGGCGCAGACCGCGGCGTTGCCGGCGTGGGCGCAGTGGCGCAGCGAGGCGTTCGGAATCAGCTACGAACCGGTGGTGATGGTCTACAACACGCGCACGCTGCCGGCCGCGAAGGTGCCGCATACGCGCCGCCAGCTGCTGGACCGGCTGCGCGCGGAGGGGGCACCGCTGCGTGGCAAGGTCGGCACCTATGACATCGAGCGCAGCAGCGTCGGCTATCTGCTGGCCACCCAGGACGCACAGCGCGGCAGCATCGCAGGTGCCTTGCTGGGCGCTCTCGGCGACAACGACGTGGTGCGTGAGGAGCGCACGGGCGTGCTGCTGGACAAGGTCGCCAGCGGCCAGTTGTCGCTGGTCTACAACGTGCTCGGTTCCTACGCACAGGCGCGCATCGATGCAGGCGCGCCGCTGGCCATCGTCGAACCCGAGGACTACACGCTGGTGGTGCTGCGTACCGCGGTGATTCCGCGCACCGGCCCGCACCCTGAAGAAGCGCGGCGCTTCCTCGACTACCTGCTGTCGCCGCGCGGCCAGCAGGTACTGTCGCGCGAGGCGCGGCTGATGCCGATCGTGACCGGCAATGCGCGCAGCGATGACGCGCCGGGCCGCAGCCGCCGACCGATCCAGCTCGGCCCGGGCCTGCTGGTGTACCTGGATGCGCTCAAGCGCCGCCAGTTCCTCGACGCGTGGCGCAGCAGCGTAGAGCCGGCAGGGCGCTGACGCGGCGGCCTGCCCGTACAATGGCGGCATGAGCGAATACACCATCCTGATCGCCGACGACCACCCGCTGCTGCGTTCGGCGGTGGTGCAGTCATTGCGGCAGAGCCTGCCGCTGGCACAGGTACGCGAGGTGGCCAGCGCCGAGGCCCTGGCCGAAGCCCTCGACGCGCACCCGGATGTGGACCTGGTGCTGCTCGACCTGACCATGCCCGGCGCACACGGTTTCTCCGCGCTGCTGCACGTACGCGGCTCGCATCCGGACATTCCGGTGGTGATCCTCTCGTCCAATGACCATCCGCGGGTGATCCGCCGCGCGCAGCAGTTCGGCGCTGCGGGTTTCATCCCGAAGTCGGCCCCGGCCGAGACCATCGGCGAGGCGGTGCAGGCCGTGCTCGACGGCGGCCTGTGGTTCCCGGCGATGGCCGCCGAGCGCTCCGAGGCCGACGCGCTGCTGGCCAGCCGCCTGGCCCAGCTGACCCCGCAGCAGTTCCGCGTGCTGCTGTGCCTGGCCGATGGCCTGCTCAACAAGCAGATCGCCTACACGCTGGGGCTGGCCGAGAACACGGTGAAGGTACATGTCACCGCAATTCTGAAAAAACTCGAATGCCACAGCCGCACGCAGGCGGCGGTGCTGGTGAAGGCGCTGGAGCCGGAAGGCGACGCCGGCGCCGGGCTGTAGTTTCCAGCCAACGGCGCAGCCCCTCGTGGGTGGTGTTTGGGTTGGTCGCTGAAAGCAGAAGCCGCGAGTGGGCCGGTCGGGTCGGGTGCGCGGGGGACGCCGTGAATCCGTCCCTGGAGGCTTGGCAGCCGCATCCATGCGGCTGAC